>NZ_JBWGPQ010000009.1:0-81573 GCF_056331585.1 Thermanaerothrix sp. | reverse complement strand
AAAACCAGGCTTGCCAAAACCAACACACTGATCAACAAGAACAACTTGGTACGCATATCTTTCTCCTCCTTGATAAGGATCTAGAATGGATTCGAGTGGGTTAAATGCCCCGCTTTTACCAACTCACCACACCTAACGCAGATTTCCAACCATCACCTCCTTTCAGAAAAGTCGCCTTGTTTAAAAGTTTATACCATATGGCAGGCCACAAAGTGACCCGGACTTACTTCACGCCATTCCGGTTTGACCTCTTTACAAATCTCCGCCGCCAGCGGGCAACGGGTGCGGAAGCGGCACCCCGAGGGCGGGTTAACCGGTGAGGGCACATCCCCCTGCAGGATGATGCGCTTGCGTTTCTTCTCTACCGCCGGGTCGGGGATGGGCACCGCTGAGAGCAACGCCTGGGTGTATGGGTGCAGGGGATGATTGTAAAGTTCATCGCGCGTCGCCAGTTCCACCATGACACCTAGGTACATCACCGCTACGCGGTTACTGATATGACGAACCATCGAAAGATCATGCGCGATAAAGAGATAGGTGAGGCCAAATTCTTGCTGCAGATCTTCTAGCAGGTTGACCACCTGGGCCTGAATGGACACATCCAGCGCCGAGATGGGTTCATCGCAGACAATGAATGAGGGTTGCAGGGCCAAAGCGCGTGCCACCCCTATGCGCTGGCGCTGACCACCCGAGAATTCATGCGGATAGCGATTGGCATACGCGGGATTGAGCCCCACCAGTTCCAGCAAGTGCTCCACCCGTTCTTGCACCTCGCGCCCCCGCGCTACGTTGTGGATGATCAGCGGTTCGCCGATGATCTCACCAACCGTCATGCGCGGGTTAAGACTGGCATAGGGATCCTGGAAGATCATCTGCATGCGTCGGCGCATTTTGCGCAGATCTTCCCCTTTGAGTTTAACCAGGTCCACTCCTTCAAAATGCACGCTTCCCGAGGTAGGGCGGTATAGTTGGAGGATGGTACGTCCGGTGGTGGATTTACCACACCCCGACTCACCCACCAGACCCAGGGTTTCGCCCTTATATATGTCAAACGTTAACCCATCTACTGCGTGAACCGCCCCCACTTGGCGTTGAACAATAATGCCGCGGGTAATCGGAAAATGCTTGACCAGATTTTCAACGCGAACCAGGACTTCGGGCTCGGCCATCAGCGTTCTCTCCCAGTTTGAGTGTCCACCCAACACGCCACTTGATGCTCAGGAGCAACGGTCATCAAGGGTGGGTTCTCGTGCCAACAGTGTTCAACCGCATACTTACAGCGCGGCGCAAAGGGGCAATAATTCGGTTTCTCCAGTAACACCGGGGGCAAGCCATCAATCGAAACCAGACGCCGATGGCCGGTTTCATCCATTCGCGGGAGACTGCCCAGCAGGCCAATGGTGTAAGGATGGGTGGGGTGGGCATAAAGTTCATCCACTTGCGCCATTTCGATAATATAACCGCCGTACATCACCGCCACCCGGTCGGCCAACCCAGCGATGATCCCCAAATCATGAGTGATCCAGATGATGGCCATTCCCAATTCATCCCGCAGACGCTTGACCAGATCAATAATCTGCGCCTGGATAGTGACATCCAATGCGGTAGTCGGCTCGTCGGCGATCAGGATTTGCGGGGTACAGATCAGCGCCATAGCAATCATCACACGCTGGCGCATCCCGCCTGAGAATTGGTGGGGGTAATCGTTCAGGCGTTCCTTGGCATTCGGAATGCCTACCATCGCCAGCATCTCAGCCGCTCGTTCGAGTGCTTGCTTGCGTGACATCCCCATGTGGATTTCGAGCGGCTCGGCTACCTGGCGACCAATGGTCAACACCGGATTGAACGAGGTCATTGGGTCCTGAAAAACCATGCTAATGTGAGCGCCGCGGATATGACGAATTTCCTCATCGCTCATTTTCAGCAGGTCTTTGCCCTGGTAGATAGCCTTTCCCGCCACCACCTTACCAGGCGGCGATGGAATCAGACGCAACATAGACATCACGGTCACACTCTTACCACAACCACTCTCCCCCACAATGCCCAGGGTCTCCCCTTCACGCAGTGAAAATGAAACGCCATTTACGGCATGGACGATCCCCTCACGAGTGCGAAATTGGGTCTCCAGGCCCTCAACAGTTAATAAATCGGTCATGGAATGGACCTCGGGTGTTATAGATGTTGTTCCAGGAATTGGAATGGTATAGCCCATAGGTAAGCCAGAACAAGGCAAATCAATTTTACAACCAAAAAAAAGCGCTGTCAAACCAAATCACCCATTGCGCCAATTCAACCGCTGCGATTTAGGACAAGTGTCCTGGTTTTCTTATGCTTTTTGTCGCAACTTGACCTATTCAATATGCCCTTTTACGGTTAGAATCCAGGTCATCCTATACCATAGAATGTTAGGTTAGCGGTTGAAGAGTATCCTTTTAATAACGACTTTGTTCTCCAGTTTTTCCATATTACTCGCCTCGGCGCCAATGGTGGGCGAAATGATCGCTACCACGGCGCCGTTACGAATCCTCAAAGCGCCCCCTTCTATATTGAAGGTTGATTACGAAAAAGTAGAATTTCCAACCTCCGATGGCCTGACCCTGCGTGGGTGGTTCTTTCCCGCCGCCGATCCTGCAGCACCGGCCATCCTTTACGCCCCGGCAACGGCAAAAGACCAGCGCCAGGGTTTAAGCCTGGTGCGCCTCTTGCATGGGGCGGGTTATCACGTTTTGTTATTCAGTTACCGTGGGAGCGGTGAGAGTGATGGCAACCGTTTTGTGTTTTCCTACGGGGCGCGCGAGAGTCAGGACATTGATGCCGCCGTGCGTTATTTAGTCGAAACACGTGGTGTCCCTTGCATTGGGGGCATTGGACATTCTGCCGGCGCGGTGGCGCTTATCCTGAGTGCTGCCCGCAACCCCAACCTCCACGCTGTTGTCGCCGCTGCCCCGTTTCCCTCACTGGAAGATGCGTGGCGGGTCAACCGTCCCATTTTCTTCCCAGCCCCACTTTACGAGCAGGTCATCCGCCTGGCAGAATGGCGCAAAGGATTCACCCGCGATGAAGTGCGCCCTCTGGATGTTGTCCACCGCCTTACCCCGCGCCCAATCCTTTTCGTCTTTGGGCAGGCAGATCGGCGCATTCCCCCCGATCAAGCTAAGCGCCTCTATGAAGCGGCTGAAGAACCCAAAGATATCATCTGGCTCCCCAAGGCTAGTCACGAACAGGTGCGCAGTCCCGGCCTGGATCTCCTCATGCCCCAACTGGTAGATTTCTTTCGACACAACCTTCACAGCAATGCCATCTGCTTCCACCGGCGTAACATGCCCTGACTCTTACGCTGGCAACCATTCCGTTACTCCAAGAATGAGCGATAAAATTAAATCACCGTCTCAGTGTCATGAGAGAGGTTAAAGTGGATCTCATGGATTTTCTCCAGGCTCTGCGCGACTCGGGCACGCAATACGCTTTCTATCTGCGTCGTCAGGATCATCCCCCCTGTTTTGAAACCAACAGTGAGCGTTTCTCTGCCGCCTCACTGATCAAAGTACCCATCCTGCTGGCCTGGCTTCACCTGGAACGCCAGGGAGATGTCAGCCGTGCAGAATGGTGTCATCTGGATGACGAGCCTCAAGTTCAGGGGGCGGGATTTGCCTGGGCGATGACCACCCGCCGTTTGACCTATCATGATGTCCTATTGATGATGATCACCACCTCGGACAACCTCTGCACCAACCTGGTCATCCGCCGCCTCGGAATCGAGCGCCTCAATCGGGTTTTTCAAGCCAATTTGGGATTAACCGACACGGTGCTTCAGCGCAAACTTATGGACTTTGAGGCGCGCGCCCGCGGTTTGGATAACTGGATCAGCCCTACCGACTGCATCCGCCTATTCGATCTTATCCGCAGCCTCAAGCCTGATGAACGACAATGGGTGGATCGCATCCTCAGCCTCAACCAGGACGACCGTCTGCTCAAGCGTAATTTCAACCCGGATGCGGTCACCTTTTGTCATAAAACCGGCAGCATTCCGGGCGTGCTGCACGACTGGGGCTACACCTCCGAAACCGACGTTTTCCTGCTTATGCAAGGGATCCAGGACGAACGCGCTGCGTTGGAGTTATTTGAGGCAGCGGGAGAGTTAGCCCTAGGCACCCCTATGGCTTAACCTCAAGGCGCATCCAATCTTCCAACATCTGAAACCCGCAGCGCAAGGCTTCAAGATCCTCCTGATTGGGAGAAACCTGGCAAGCCAGTAGTTTGTAGGTTTGCAAAAGTGACTGTTCTGAGTCGGAGATGCCGAAGGGTTCAGCACAGCCGTGCGGCTGCCAGACGATCTGCAAGCGTCTGGTATCCAAGTCGGTCTCCACAATCATCAAGGCTTGGGCTGCAGGGGGCGAATCCGTTCCGCCCTCAGAAAACCAGGTTGGAATTGGCTGCCAGTCCAGAATCAACGGTGGGCAAACTGTTCCATTGCCCCGGGCGAACAAAGCCATGCGCACCGGGCCTTCCCAACCCCGCCAGGATGACGTGGACCCACCTGGTGCTTGAATCCCTTTACTACGCTGTTCAAACAAATGCGCCAAACGCTCTTCCACCGCTGTGCGTAATTCATCGAGTGTAAGCCCGGAAGCCGAAGCCGCTGGTACGCGGTACATGTCGCTCAAGAAGAGCGCCCCTAGAACAACCAGAAGCACCGCCAGAACACGCGAGAACGAGAAGCGCCTACCACGTTGAGCAGGCCGAGCCGCCACCGTATGGGGCGCCATCCCGGGTACGGAGAGTCTTTGATAAAGTTGTTCGTAATGTGCAATGGTAAGTTCAAGATCGTGCGTTCGTGCAATTTGACGCCCCCGCTCCCCCATAACCGCCCAGGCCTCAGGATGTGCTAAAAACCACTCCATTTGGACTGCTAGGTCTCTGGACTCCCCAGGTTGGAACAGACGCCCATTTTCCCCATGACGGACCAGTTCCGGCAAGGCCATGGCACGGGCGGCGATCACTGGTTTGCCACAGGCCATAGCCTCCAGTGTGGCCAGGCTTAATGACTCCACATCTCCGGGCATTACAAACACATCGGCTGCTTGCAACAATTGGGCCACTGCCTCGCGTGGCACCCGCCCTAAGAATCGCACCCGATCCTGCAGGTGATGGGCAGAAACCCAGCGGCGCAGTGCAGCCTCCATCCCCCCTTCCCCTGCCAACGCCACTTGGAACGATCTTCCCTCAATCTGCGCCACGGCTTCGAGCAGAATCGGTAGTCGTTTTTCCGGATCCAGCCGCCCAACATAGAGGAAAAGAGGAAGATCTGGTTCCAGATTCCAGGTTTGTCGCACCGCGCGGGGGTCAACTGGCTGTAGAGCCTGCCAATCCCACCAATCCACACCACAAGAAATAACATGGACTGGGGGACGCACACATTGTTGACGCAAGACCTGAGCCGCTGCAGTAGAGGGCACCACCACCCCATCCACATGGTTGAGATAAGAGAGCATCCAGCGCCAGGCTGCCCAGGTCACGATAGGACGAAAATAACGCGCTAACCATGAGAAATAGGGCGCCCATATCTCCGGTCCGGGATGATGCGTGGCCAGAACCGGCAGGCCGCGGCGGCGCGCCTCGTGCCGGGCCGCCCGACACAAAGGCGAGGAATCCTGCAGGTGAACCACATCGGGTTGAAAGGCGTCAAAGATGCGCCGCATCCCTGCGCCCAATCGCCAAACCCAGACCAACTCGTTATGGAGCAGACTTAAGGGCAGTCCGGGCAAGCGCCACACAGTAAGGTTGCCTTGGCTTTCCATTTCCGCTCGCCAGCCACGCCCCGGCACCACCACCCCTACCGAATGCCCGCGCCGCACTAATCCTTCCACCAGGTTACCGCTAAAGGTAGCCTGCCCATTTAAGTGGGGCGGAAAGGTCGTGGTGACAATTAACACACGCATGGAGAACAATCACTCTCTCGCATCATCATGTCCGGTGGCTTCAATACGCAATGCCGGATGACGACGCAACAAACGGGGCAGAAAAATCATGCCCAGGATCAAAAAGAAAAGTGTTGAGGCGATCGCCAGATATCGCACCCCTTGGGTGATATACATCAAGCCGTTGGCCAAATAGTAACCAGCAGCAACAAAGGCGCTAGTTACAATCAAATTGGTGACAAAAATCGCTCCAAACCAACGGCGCAAAGGCACCCGCGCCAGTCCGGTCGCGATTAGCGCCGGGATGATCATCCCATTGGTGAGTTTGGCAACGACCAAAATCTTAAGTGCATGACGTTGGACTAAATTCTGCAATCCTTCCACTTGCTCCCGGCGAATCCCCAACCAACGCCAGCGCGTTAGCCATTCCAAACGCCCAAGATACCCCAGGGCGTACCAAAGGGTATCTGCAATCAGGTTGCCCAAAGAGGCGGCCACAAAGACCGGAATAGGCGCGACAAAACCGGCCGACGCCGCCGTAGCCGCCAGCAGGATCGAAACCGGGCCTTCCAACGCTACCATGAGCACCAGTAGCGGATAAAACCACCACCCTACTGGCGCGAGGGGAATTAGATGAATCCATCCCAACGCACGGTCTATGCCGTTAAGAAAGCCCTCCATCGCCCATCCTTATTGACAAACGCTAAATCTATGCTTAACTCAAGCGTCCCTATGTGGTTACGCCGAAAATTGTTGACCATACTAATTATAATACGTGAAACGTTTTCCTCAGGTTTTCCTTTCAAAGATTAGGATTCACCCCGATAATAACGTATCGGTTTGCTTGACGCCTCCTTTCCTTTGGAATAGGATAACTAACGTGGCTCAGCATCATTCTCCCCGTGTTCCCAATTGGATTATCCTAGGGGATGGACTTTTCCTGCTCGGGGTAACCTTGGCTGGGGAAGTTACCCATGGGATTTCCCTACTCTCTCCGCGCTGGCTCACCACATTTATCCCGCTACTTATTGGCTGGGCATTGAGCGCCATGCCGTTGGGGCTTTACCATACCTCATATGCCAGCCGCTTTGGGGTAAGCATACGTACCCTTTGGGCTGTTCTCCTCGCCGTTCCTCTAGCCGCCTGGCTGCGCGGTTTTTGGCTGCAAACCTCCGTGATTCCGCTGTTTGTTCTGGTACTAATAGCGACAACTGGCGTCACCCTGGCCATCTGGCGTGAAATCGCCGCTCTCCTGCTCCGTGCGAGAAAGGTTTAGGATGGACGAAGCCGCATATATTAGCCGCGCTTTAGAAGGTGACCTGGAAGCGTTTAACCACTTGGTGTTAATCTACCAGGATAGTGCCTATAATCTGGCCTACCGCATGCTAAACGACCCTGATGCGGCCGCCGATGTGACTCAGACCGCTTTTATCGCGGCTTACCGCAGCCTCAAATCCTATCGCGGGGGCTCGTTCCGCGCCTGGGTCATGCGCATGGTGACCAATGCCTGCTACGATGAATTGCGGCGGCGGAAACGCCATCCCACTATCGCACTCGAGCCGCTCAACCGCGAAAACGAGGAAATCGAATCCCCCGCCTGGTTGGCCGATAACCACCTCTCGCCTGAAGAAGAAATTCAAATGCGCGAGATCGAACGTGCTATCATCCACTGTTTACAGGAACTCCCAGAAGACTTTCGGGCTGTGATCATTATGGTAGATGTAGAAGGATACAATTACAGCGAAGTTTCCCAGGCGCTGGGTAAACCCCTGGGCACGATCAAAAGTCGCCTGGCGCGTGCTCGCCTCCGCCTGCGTGATTGCCTGGCCGGATTTGCGGAACTATTGCCCACCCGCTTTCGTCTAGGTAAAGAGGAAATAGCATGAAGACGCGGCTCTCTCTCAAAGAATGGGAACGTCTCTCCGCCTACCTAGATGGACAACTTGGCGAACGTGAACGTCGGGAGGTGGAGGAATGGCTGCGCACGCGTCCTGAGATTCGTGAGGCCTGGCACAGTTTACGTCAGACCCGGCACGTGCTACGCCATGCGCCGCGTCGCAGAGTTCCGCACAACTTCACGTTAACGCCGGCAATGGTGGGAGCACCAGCACCTAAACCGCGCCCCCTCTTCATCTGGCAACTGGCACCGGCGCTAGCCGTGTTTCTGGTCATTATCGCTGTGTTATTAGAATTTTTGCCCATGAGTAGTACTGGCCCTACCGCACACCCTCTCCTTTCCGCTGCCCAGCCGGAAGCCATGACTGCGGCACAACCCACCGCAACCGCCGTCGTTGTTTATTGGGGTGGGCCCCCATCACCAGCAATTGGCATGGGTGGGGGCGGCGCCGAGGAACTCGGTGGCATGGGCGGAGGGAGCGGGGATGCCAGCACACCGTTCAAGGGATATGCGCCAGAAACAACGCCTCCTGCGCTGCCGTCACAACTCACCCCAACACCCGCTCCGCTACTCGCTACCCCGCAACCCACGCCTGAGGTACGCGCTCTAACTGTACCTTCCCCCCAAGCGCTAAATCCCGTCTTGGGGCTACCAGCGCCAGAAGAGCGGGGTAAAATTTACATTGTTACTCCTACCCTAACCCCCGAGCGCGAAAGCCCCCTTGCTTTCTCAATCTCGTTCAAGCGCCTGCTTCAAGGCGGACTGATTGGGCTGGCTTTCATTTTGGGGATGGTGGTACTGATCCGGAGGTTGCGCTCCCAATGAACCAACGCCCAATTCGATTTTGTCCCTACTGTGGAGTTCCGGTGGTCTCCCGTTACTTGTTCGGACAGGAACGCCCCACCTGTCCTGAATGTGGATGGATTTATTTTGCCGACCCTAAAGTTGCCGCAGCGGCAATTGTGGAAGAAGAAGGTAAAATCCTACTCACGCGCCGCGTCAACGAACCTTATCAAGGCTATTGGACACTACCGGCAGGTTTTGTGGATGCCGGCGAAGACCCCGCCCGTGCTGCTGAGCGCGAGACTTTTGAAGAGACTGGCTTAGAGGTTCAGGTGACCGGCCTGGTGGAGGTTATCAGTGGGCGTGAGCACGAACGGGGTGCCGATATTGTCATTGTGTACCGCGCTAAACGCATCGGTGGCACGCCACGGCCCGGTGATGATGCCGACCGGGTAGGCTTCTTTGCCCGTGATCAGCTTCCCCCGCTGGCATTTCGGGCTACTCGCCGCGCCCTTGGGGTAGAATAAATACAGAGAGTTCATCCGGTTTAGGCATGTATGAGTCCACAAGCCAAGACCCGTAAGCCATCCTCGCGCAAGGGCCGGCCTGGAGAGCAACCTTCACGTCTGCGTGGGGCTCAACCAAAGGCACGGACCGCTTCGCGGCAAAAACCGGGCGCCACAACGCCGGGCAGTCCACCACGTCTCCTCGCTCGCCTGCAACATCTATGGAACCGGATTTCCCCCGAGCATAAACTCGATGCGCTTGGTGTCCTCCTAACCTTAACCGGCCTGGCCCTCTTCTTGAGCCTGATTTCATCTCAAAATGGAACGGTGAGCCGGGCTGTTCTCAGTGCCCTGCGCCGATTCCTGGGTTGGGGAAGCCTTGCAGTACCCTTTGCGATGATGATTTCCGGTATCTGGCTGATTCTACGCCGTGTTGAGCGCCTTCCGTTGCCCTCCACCCCCCGCCTGCTTGGTTTAGGATTGCTCTATTGGAATCTGTTAACCTGGTTGCACTGGCTCAGCGGCAGTGGCCCGGGCCTGGTCAATCAGGGAAAGGGAGGTGGATGGTTAGGTCAAACCACGCTCGCTGCGCTCCTTAGCGCCCTTGGTCAAGCCGGCACCATGGTCGTCCTATTGGGATGGCTGTGCTTCGGCATCATGTTGATCACAGACACCTCACTCACCGAATGGGCTAAGTTCGTGGTGAAAACCTGGCAATCCGTCGTTGCCAAACGCCTTAAACCCTCAGCCCATCGCCCGGCAATAACTGTACCGACATCTCAAAAAGTCACCGAAGACCTCCCTCCTGAGTTCCAGCCCTTGCCCGGGCGATCCCAACCTCGAGCCACGCCCACCCAAACACGTCGCACATTGTCCGAGTCCGCCACCAGTGAGTCCCCCTCACCTTCCGCCCCTACGCTTCCGGCAACAACCACTCCCGAGCCGACATCCCTAACCGACTCACAACCACCACCGTCGCCCTGGGCATTGCCGGCCTTAGATCAGATTCTCGATCCTCCTACTCCCGCTGCCGCCCAGGATAACCTGGATCATGAGCGCGCCAAAATCATTGAGGAAACCCTGGCCTCGTTCGGCGCCCCGGCCCACGTGGTGGACATCTCCCACGGCCCCACCGTTACCCGCTTTGGTGTTGAACCGGATTTTATCGAAACTCGCAGCGGGCGTACCCGTGTGCGCGTCAGCCGTATTGTATCGCTTGCCGATGATCTGGCGCTGGCGTTAGCCGCACCACGTATCCGCATCCAAGCGCCTGTGCCGGGCAAACATTATGTGGGGATCGAGGTGCCGAACGTAGAGATCAGCCGCGTAGCACTCCGCGAGGTGATCGAGAGTGAAGCGTTCAAACGTCTACGCTCACCCCTGCGCTTTGCCCTGGGCAAAGATGTGGCTGGGCGTCCGGTTGCTGCCGACTTGGCGGCCATGCCGCATTTACTGATTGCCGGTACTACCGGCTCGGGCAAATCCGTTTGCGTCAATGCCATCCTCACCTGTCTGCTGCTTCACAACACCCCGGCCGATTTACGGTTGGTGCTGGTGGATCCGAAGCGGGTTGAACTGACCGGTTATAACGGTATCCCCCACCTCTTGACGCCGGTGGTGGTGGACACCGAGCGCGTGATCGGCGCCTTACAATGGTTACAGCGCGAGATGGATGCCCGCTATCACAAATTTGCCCAGGTAGGGGTGCGCAACTTACAGGAATACAATGCCCGTCATTCACCCCCGCTGCCTTATTTGGTCGCCGTGATTGACGAACTGGCCGATCTGATGATGCTGGCGCCGGATGAAACCGAACGCAGTATTACCCGTCTGGCGCAACTGGCACGGGCAACCGGAATCCACCTCATTTTGGCCACCCAACGTCCCTCCGTAGATGTCGTCACTGGTTTGATTAAGGCCAACTTTCCGGCCCGAATTGCCTTTGCGGTTGCCTCTTCGATAGATAGCCGCGTCATTCTCGATCAACCCGGTGCAGAACGCTTGCTCGGGCGTGGTGATATGCTCTTCCAGGCTCCGGATGCCGCTGCCCCCATACGGCTCCAGGGTACATTTGTCTCCGAAGCCGAGATACAGCGGTTGGTGGATTACTGGCGCACTGCCGCTGCCCAGCAAACGAATCTCCCCTCGCCTAGCGCCAGCGGTGAGATGGCAGTAGACCTCTTTCCCCCTCACGTTCCCCTCAAACAAGGCGAACTGTGGGACACCGAGGGAGGCGATCCGCTGCTTCAGGAAGCCATTGACCTGGTACGGCGCGAGGGACGCGCCTCGGTCACCATGCTCCAGCGCCGACTGCGCATTGGTTATACCCGCGCTGCCCGGCTGATTGACGCCATGGAAGAACGAGGAATTATCTCTCCCGCCCTACCCAACTCCCCCATTCGCGAGGTGTTGGATTACGGGTCGGCGGCGCCGCCCGCCGAGGATTAAAAAACCGGCTGCAGGAGACTGCAACCGGCCATTTTATAGAAGACAAGTTTGCGTTTTTAGGATGCCGCAACTTTGATGCCCGCTGCCTCGCGCAGGAGTTCGGCTTTATCCGTGCGTTCCCAGGTCAGATCGAGATCATCACGGCCAAAATGCCCGTAGGCGGCAACCTGACGGTAAATGGGACGACGCAGGTCTAAATCGCGAATGATTGCGCCGGGACGGAGGTCAAAATACGTTTCAACCAGGCGCACAATATCTTCATCTGGAATAACACCGGTGCCGAACGTTTCAACGTTGATGCTCAACGGACGGGCTACGCCAATGGCATAGGCAACCTGGATTTCACAGCGCTCGGCCAGCCCGGCAGCGACGATGTTTTTGGCCACGTAGCGGGCTGCATAAGCGCCCGAACGATCTACCTTTGTGGGATCCTTGCCACTGAAGGCGCCACCCCCATGCCGTCCCATGCCGCCATAAGTATCTACGATGATTTTGCGTCCCGTTACGCCAGCATCTCCCAACGGACCACCGATGACAAAGCGTCCGGTAGGGTTGACATAAATCTTCATCTCGCGGTCTACCATGTGGGGCGGCAGCACTGGCAAGATAACATGCTCAATGATGGCTTCACGCACTTGCTGCTGAGTAACCTCCGGCGCATGTTGGGCACTAATCAGCACCGTATGCACCCGCACCGGTTTACCATAGCGGTATTCAATCGTAACCTGAGATTTGCCATCGGGGCGCAGCCAGGGCAGAGTGCCGTTCTTACGCACTTCCGCCAGCCGCCGCGTCAATTTATGCGCCAGATAGATAGGCATTGGCATCAAGACCGGGGTCTCATTACAGGCATAGCCAAACATCATGCCCTGATCGCCGGCACCGATTTTCTCGATCTCGGCATCGGTCATCTCACCGGTTTTGGCTTCCAGAGCCTGATCCACCCCCATGGCAATGTCACCGGACTGCTGACTGATTGCCACCTGCACCGCGCAGGTATTACCGTCAAATGACTTGCTCGAATCATCGTAACCGATATCCAAGATCACCCTGCGCGCTAACTGATCAAAGTTAATCGTGGCGCGGGTGGTAATTTCGCCTAATAGCATGACAAAGCCGGTCTTGGTCGCCGTTTCGCAAGCCACACGGGAGTACGGGTCCTGGGCCAGACAAGCATCCAACACAGCATCGCTGATTTGATCGCACATCTTATCAGGATGCCCCTCGGTCACCGATTCCGAAGTGAACAGGTACCGAGGCGAGTTCATAAACGACGTGTTCATTTTTTGATCTACCTCCTAAAGAGTAGTTTAGAAAAAGAAAATGCCCCTTCTGGGATAAGGAGGGGCAATCACTACACTTGTGTAGGCTGCCCTCTTATCTTCCAGAAATTGACTTTCTGCCGGACTTGGCACCTTGGATGCGTATGCGCCCACATCATACGCACCCAGGTTGTCGAGGCTTCATCGGGCCGGTCCCTCCGCCTCTCTGGATAAGAGGTGCCTGAAAAGGCTATTCAGTTGTTGACTGTATATTATCACAACCTGGGGTGAATGTAAAGGATGATCTCGTAAGTGCTATTCCCACTCCAGGATTAAGGGCTCGCAAGCCGTGACAAATCGCCCCTCTTAATCAGACAAATGGAACTGGTAGAAATATCTGTTTTGGATTACATTCTAATTTCAGAATAATTCTATGCAAAAAGACAAGATCATGAAACCTTATCTGTTAGAGATAAAAGATGTATGCCTGAGCCGGGAGGGGCGTGTACTGCTTAACCATGTTAACCTGGCCTTGAAGCCGGGCGAGATTCATGTCCTGCTGGGCCTCAACGGTTCCGGGAAATCCACCCTGGCGTACACCATTATGGGATGCAGCGGCTACACCCCCGACCATGGTGAGATCCTCTTTGAAGGACGTGACATTACCGGATTAAGCCTCTCAGAGCGAGCGCGTTTGGGCATCACCCTGGCCTGGCAGGAGCCGGCACGCTTTGAGGGTATTCCGGTGGGCAAATACATCAGCCTGGGGATGAAAGAGCCGGATCGGCAACGGGTGGTCGAAGCTCTCGAAGCTGTTGCCCTCCCTCCGGCCCAGTATGCCTACCGTGCTGTGGATAAGACTCTCTCCGGTGGCGAGCGCAAACGCATCGAATTGGCCGCCGTTTATGCCATGCGTCCGCGTCTAGCCATATTGGATGAACCCGACTCGGGCATTGATGCACTCTCTTTGACCGATATTGAGCGCCTGATCCGTCACATGGCGAATGAAGGATGCACCATTTTACTCATCACCCACCGTGATGAACTCGCCGAGATCGGCGACAGTGCATCTTTGATGTGCCTGGGCAGCATCGCCTTCGTGGGCGATCCCCAGGAAACACGCCGCTTTTACCGAGATCACTGCCGTTCGCATCCTACGCCACCTGAACCCCTGAAGTTAGGGTTAGAACCCAAGGAGGGTCAATCATGACCCATGTTACTCGTATTCCCTCACTTTCCGGTGATACAGCCCCGGCCTGGGCGGGTGAATTAAATGCCATGATGGAAGCCTACCGCCAGGCTGGTGGCGAGCCCAGCGCCCTTCAATTGCCCCAAGTCGCCACCCTGGTGATTTCTGCCAATCAGGTATTGGTTGCTCATGAGATCCCTGGGGTTCATTTTGAAGCCGAAAGCCTGGCGCACGGCGTCCGGGCTCGAATTTGGGTGGAACCTCACACCCATCTCGCCCAACCAGTCCATCTGTGCTTCGGTCTTTTGCCAGCCGAGGGGGAACAGGAAATCCTGGCCGAGTATGACATTGGCGAACAGGCAAACGTGCGTTTTCTGGCTCACTGCGCGTTCCCCAATGCAGTAAAAGTCGAACATCGAATGCAAGCACGCATTCGGGTCGGGCGACAGGCCAGCCTGACCTACTCTGAGGAACACTTCCACGGGCCACACGGGGGCACTGTGGTGATTCCCAAGGCCGAAGTGCTGGTTGAAGAGGGCGGGCACTTCACCACAACCTTTACGTTGACCCGCGGTCGGGTGGGTGACCTACGTCTGGATTACCTGGTCCGTGTGGGAGCAAACGGCGTAGCCGAGCTGGTCACCAAGGCCTATGGGAAAGGTAACGATACCATCCACGTGCACGAGGTGGTCACTTTAGATGGAGGCGGCGCCCGTGGTCTGACCCGCACGCGCATTGCTGTTCAGGACAAGGCTCAAAGCCGCGTAGATACCGTCACCGAAGGTAACGCCCCAGGTGCCCGCGGGCACATGGACTGTACCGAGATCGTGCGCGGACAGGCCCAAGCCAGCAACAACCCCTTGGTCATCGTGCGCCATGACCAGGCCCAGGTAACCCATGAAGCCGCCATTGGCACCGTCAACCGCAAGGAACTAGAAACGCTGATGGCACGCGGCTTGAGCGAGGATGAAGCGGTGGATCTGATCATCCGTGGGCTGATGCGTTAAGCCCAGCCGGGGTTTAATGCTCTCAGCGTTATCGCATCGTTCGGCGAACAAAAAGGGTCTGACCTACGCATAGAGGGTTAAGACGAAAGAATCGTCGTCACATCGGGCAGATTCGGAACGACACAAATGAAATCGAACGGCTCTTGGCCAATATTCTCGTAATCATGAGGAACACCCGCCGGAATAAACACAACATCCCCCGGCCCAACTTCGTAAACCTCCTGACCAATGCGAATCCTGGCTCTACCACGTATGACAAATTGTTCATGCTCAACACTATTGGTATGTAAGGGCATGTTGCCACCCACCTCAATCGTGAACATACGCATGGCAAAATGAGGAGCCTCTTCGGCTGAAATCAATACCCGTTTATAAACCTTTATGCCATCTGAAACCGGTTTGGCCTCAACTTGAAAACTATTCTTTACCATGGCTTCCTCCTGGGAATGTAACGAGCAGGAAGCCCGGGATCTCCCAGGCTTCCCTTTTCGAACTCAAGCGGAAAGACGCACTTAATCAGCAGAGGCCGGGGCTTCGGCTGGAGCACCTGCTGCCACTTCCCACGCCTTAGTATTGCGCAGGAAGAAGAAGAAAGCTGCGGCCAGGATCACCAACAACACCACCAACCCTAACGCACCCAAACCCTGCACCGTGCGGACGAACAGGAATGGCGGCCATAGGAAGCCATCGGCAATACTGGTAATCTGCACAGCGCCCTCGGGCAGTGAAAAGCCAGACGCCACCGCCGCTGCAGTGAAGAGTGGCGCCATGGAGGTTGCAATGTAGAAACCAATGGCCAGGGTAATCGTTCCTGCAATCACAATGCGCAACACGTTCCCGCGCATCACCGGAGCCGTCATCGCTACCACAAATGGGATCACGGCCAGGTCAGCGAAGAGAATGACGCGGTTCCCGGGCAGGATGATACTAAGTAAAATGGCGATCGGAACAAGCACCAGCGCGCTGGCAATTGCCGCCGGGTGACCGATAAGAATGGCGGAATCGAGACCAATATAGAACTCGCGATCTCCACCCGCGCGCTTTTGCATGAACTCGCGCGCCGATTCGGAAATCGGAATCAGGCCTTCCATCAGGATCGAGACCATGCGCGGCAGCAAGAGCATGACCGCCGCCAGGTTGATGCCCGCACCAAGCACCTTCGCCAATACAGTCACGAAGTCGCCAGCATTATAGAAGGCAATGGCACCCAACACCAACCCGATCACCAAGCCCAAGATCACCGGTTCACCGAAGACACCCAAGCGTTTGCGGATGGTCTCGGTATCCCATTCGGCATCGCGCAGGCCTGGAATGCGCTCAATCACCCAGTTGGTCGCAATTGCGATCGGGACAATTGGGGCGGAGGTCAGGTGGGGAATGGAGATGCCGGGCAGACCGTAGAACTTCTGCACGGCTTTTGCCGTCCAATCACCCAAGAAGAGCGCCAGCGCAGCAGCCAAAGCGGCAGCGATCAGGCCATAGAGAAGGTTATTGGTCGCAGCCACAATCAGCGAGCCGATGAAAGCAAAGTGCCAGTAGTTCCACACATCCACATCCAGGGTGCGGGTGAGGCGCAAAGCCAACAAAATCAGGTTGACCACAATGGTCAACGGGATGACCCACAACCCCACCGACGAACCAAAGGCAATCGCTGCAGCCGAAGGCCAACCCACATCCACCACATCACGGGTGACCCCAGTGTTCTTGACGATGGCCTGAGCCACCTCGGTCAGGTTGCTCCACATCAGGCCGATAACGAGATTGATACCGACGAAAGCCACACCGATGGTCACAGCAGCCCGAAAAGCTCGGCCAGGCTTGGCGCCGAGGATCAAGGCTAAAAGAAAGATAATGATGGGCAGCATAACAGTGGCGCCAAGCGTATCAAACAACGATTTAATCGCACTTAATACAGCATCCATTTTTGCCTCCTGAGAGGATTGGTATAACGGAAACAAAAAAATGAACGATCGAATAGGGGAAGATTATTGTTTCAGAATCTCTTCAATTTGCTTCAGCACCTCCTCCTTTCCGATTCCCGTGAGAAACGCCAAGGTCTGGATCACGGGTTTTCCAAGATTTGAAGGCAACGGGGTCGTGGTGACAATCAAATCCGCATCGGCGGCGAGGCTTGGAACCTCGGTCGCTTTGCATTGGCGCGTGGTCACGTTTAGTCCCCGTTTCTTCATTTCCTCTTCAATCGCATGTGCCACCACGGTCGAGGTGGCGATAGCCGTACCGCAGGCGACCAAAATCACTTTAGGCTTGCTCACGTTTACCTCCTCAAGGAACAGGTTTTTATAGTAAATTGGGATGGAAAAGATAAAGAAGGATGTCCGCTCAAGACTGTGTAGTGATCACTTGCGCCAGTGCCTGACGCACTGCCTCCAGAGACTGTGCACTAACTAAATCGTGAACGACCTGAGGATTCTGCAAAATCGTCGCTACTTGCTGGAGCATCTCAACCTGTGATTTGGGTTGCTCCAACGCCAGCAAGAAGACGAGACGCACCGGAATGGCATCGGTGGGATCAATCATATTTTGAAATATCACAGGTTCAATCAAGGTGGCCATTCCCACCGCCGGACGAAGAACATGCTCGATATCCGTATGGGGGATTGCGGCATGCACGTCCCCAGCTAACCGTAAACCGGTTGGTAGTTTTGCCTCTCGTGCTAAGGCAGCTTCAGCAAAGCTTTCTCGCACATAGCCTCCCTTGCGCAACGCCGCCGCTAGGTAGCGGATAACCTCTTCAGCCGAGGTTGCTCTAACGTTTAGGGCAATGGCTTCTGGTACTAATAAGTCTAGCAGGTTTAGTGCGTTTGAGGTCACATTCCCTCCACACAAAATTTTTATCGGGTCACACCACCATCACTTCCGGTTGCTCCAACGCTTCCCGCAGATCGGCCAGGAAGCGCGCCCCCACCGCTCCATCTACCACGCGGTGATCCGCACAAAGGGTTACCGTGAATGCCGGGCGCACCCGAACCTGTCCTTGCTCATCCGCCACTACCTCGCGCCGTAAACTACCCACGGCCAGGATTGCAACCTGAGGCGGGTTGATGATCGCCGTAAAACGTTCAATCCCAAACATTCCCAGATTGGAGATGGTGAAGGTACCCTCTACCACGTCCTCAGGTTTTAAACGGTTAGCGCGTGCTCGCTCGACTAGGTCGCTTATCTCACTCGCTAATTGCAGCAGATTTTTACGCGCGGCATCGCGTACTACCGGCACGATCAACCCTTCCTCAACCGCCACCGCAATGCCCAGATTGACCTGCGCCGGAATGATAATTTGTTCGCCCTGGGGGGTCGCCGTAAACCAGGCATTCAAGCGGGGGTGTTGGGTCAGCGCCCAGGCACAGGCCCGCGCGATCACTGCCGTCAGACTGACCTTGGGCTGTCCTTCTTTCAGGCGCTGATTGGCACGCGCCCGTAACGCTTCGGCAGCCGTAGCATCAACGGTGATCTCCAAATGGATATGGGGAGCCTGTTGGGCGCTTTGTTGCATACGCTGAGCGATCACCTTGCGCATCCCGGCCAGCGGAATAACCTCTGCAATGGGTGTTTGCACCCCAAAGGTTTCTCCAACTGAAGGAGGCGCCACCAGTCTGGTAACCTCGGGTGTCCCTTCAGGCGCAGCCGCCACTGTTCGCGCCTGCGCCTCATAGACACGGCGAACATCTTCGGACTGGATGCGCCCACGCGGCCCACTCCCCTCCACTTGGCCTAAATCCACCCCAAGTTCACGCGCTAACCGCCGCGCCGCCGGCACCGCCCGCACTTTACCTTCACCCTCAGGTCGGGTTGCTAAATATTCTTCGACATCTTTGCGCGTAATCCGTCCACCCGGACCTGTCCCTTTAATTCGGCTCAAATCTACACCCTCAGCTTCGGCCAAACGCGCCGCCACCGGCGTAACCGGCACATCTTCGGCTTCAAGGGACTGTTCAGCCGGGGTGGGTACAACTTGGGAAGGAGCGAGAGAGGGCGTGGGAGACGTAGGGCCGCCTGGTAAGGTCTCACCGGGCTGCAAGATGTAGGCAATCACCCGAGTCACCGGCACCACCTCACCCTCGCGGTAACGGATACCAGCCAGTATCCCGCTTGCCGGTGCCTCTACCTCCATGTTGACCTTGTCGGTGGTTACCTCGGCGATTGGCTCACCTTGCTCAACTGCATCTCCCTCGTGTTTGAGCCAGCGCACAATTTCTGCCGTCTCTTGGGTAAAGCCGAATTTGGGCATGATGACTTCCGTTGCCACATTGCCTCCTAGTAAACCCCTTTGACCAGTTTGCGGGCTTCTTCAACGATATTTTCCACCTGGGGCACGGCATGGTATTCCAGGGTACGGTTATACGGGATGGGGATATCTAAACCAGCCAGACGGCGCACCGGGGCTTCCAGATAGTCAAACGCCTCGCTCTCTACGATGCGCGCGACAATTTCACCGCCAAAGCCACCCATCTTGACCGCCTCATGCACCACCAACGCGCGACCGGTCTTCTTCACCGAGCGAATAATCGGCTCATCATCCAAGGGGCGCAGGGTCCGTGGATCAATGATCTCAATTTCAATCCCTTCGGCTTGTAATTGTTCGGCAGCCTGCAAGGCTCGCTGTACCATGACCGAGGTCGCGACAACCGTTAGATCTTTGCCCTCACGTACCACATGGCTCTTTCCCAGGGAGATGCGATACATCTCTTCGGGCACCGGGCCTTTGACCTTGTAAAGCAACTTGTGCTCAACAAAAATGACCGGGTTGTCGTCCTCAATGGCTGCTATTAATAACCCCTTGGCATCGTAAGGGGTGCTGGGCATGACCACTTTTAACCCTGGAACATGGACAAACCAGTTTTCCAGGCTTTCCGAATGTTGGGCTGCCGCGCCGGTGCCCGAGCCACCCGGCATACGTAGGACAAACGGCACTTTGGCTTTGCCGCCAAACATAAAGCGGATCTTGGCCGCCTGGAGCACCAGCTGCTCCATGCTCAGGGTCACAAAGTCCATAAACTGGATTTCGCCCACCGGGCGCATGCCAGTCAAGGCAGCACCAATGCAGGCGCCGGCAATCCCGGCTTCGGAGATCGGGGTATCAATGACCCGCTCTTCGCCAAATTGCTGAATCAACCCTGCGGTTGCCCCAAAGGCACCCCCATAAACCCCAATATCCTCCCCGATGAGGAAAACCGTGGGGTCCTCAGCCATCTTTTGGGCGAGGGCTTCACGAATGGCTTCGACGTAGGTAATCTCACGCATAGACTCCCTCGAGAATCGTACTCACATCTGGTTCAGGGCTGGCTTGAGCAAATGCGACCGCGGCTTCTATGCGGGCTTTGGCTTCGTCGGTATAGCGGTTTAATTCTTCGTCACTAAGCCCCAATAAATTCGCAAAACGGCGGATAGGATCGCGTTGTTGCCAGAGTTTAACCTCTTCGCGGGTGCGATAGGCCTGACGATCGCTCTTGGAGTGGCCACGCCAGCGATAAGTAACCGCTTCAACCAGAGTCGGCCCCTGTCCCGCGCGTGCTCGTTCTGCGGCCTGGCGGATGGCAGCATACACCGCCAGTACATCATTGCCATCCACAGTGACGCCAGGAATGCCATAAGCACACGCTCGTTGGCTAATACGCTCAATATTGAACGCCTTGGTTACCGACATTGACATGGCATACTGGTTGTTCTCACATAGATAGACCACCGGTAAATCCCAGATACTGGCCATATTGAGCGTCTCGTGGAACGCCCCTTCGTTCGCAGCGCCATCCCCAAAAATAGTCAGGCAGACTTGCTGTGTACGGCGCATTTTAATGCTCAACCCAACGCCCACCGAAATAGGCAGGCCACCACCCACAATGCCATTGGCACCCAGGTTATTTGCCTCTACATTGGCAATGTGCATCGAGCCACCACGTCCGCGGCAATAGCCGGTCTCCTTGCCCAGGAACTCGGCCATCATCAGGTTGACATCGCTACCCCACGCCAGGCAGTGACCATGCCCGCGATGATGGTTGAGCAGGTAATCGCCTTTTTGCATGGCACGGGTGGCACCTACTGCCACCGCTTCCTGGCCAATTGAAAGGTGCATAGTTCCGTGTACCAAACCGCGGGCAAAGAGATCCTCCGCCTTCTCTTCAAAGGCGCGAATCAAGCACATCGTGGCCAGCATGTCCTGGGCTTGGTCGCGGCCCAATTCGGTCAGTAACTGGTCATGATCAACCGGGATCGTATTTTCAACGGCGATTTGCATCGGTTGCATTGTCATAGGATGTTGATCCTTCCTCTAAAACGCGTAATATGAATGTCGCAGCCACTTCCTCCGTTACCAGCCGGTTGATCAGTTTTGAGCGGCTGGCGGCAATTATCGGGAGGGCTTTGGCCTGACCACCGGCCACCCCAATCCGTATGGGCACTTTGCGCAAAGTAGGTGCGTCAATGCCCAAAATACAGCGCGTGAGTGGGGTATCCACCAATTTCCCATCCAGAGTTATATGAATCGCACACACATCGCCAACCGCACCGGCGGCGCGGAGACCTTCCAGTTGTTCGGTGGTCAGGTAGCCAGCGCGCAACAGGCTGGCATATTCGGGCTCAACCGTTCCAACCCCCACCAATGCCAGGTCAATATGGTGAAAGTATTGCGTCACGCGTTGGACGTGTGGAGCCTGCATCAAGGCCTGACGCGTTGCTTCGCTATCCACAATCAATGGCACCGGTAAGGTAGCGTATTGCCCGGTTAATGCGCGTGCCATCCGCCGGGCCAGTTCCGGGCCATCTATATCCGGATTAGGGGTCCCCAAAGCCCCGATCATCTGCACCACTCGAATCCCCCGATAGGTGCGCTGCTGTAAAGCGTTGACCGTCTCGTAAACCGCCGTGCCCCAGGAGGTTCCTAGCGTCATGTAGTCATGCAGGTGAGTCTCTAAAAAACGCGCTGCCATAACCCCCAAACGGCGCAACATCTCGTTGTGCGCCAAGGTGCCCCGCACCATCACCCAGACCTCGTCTAAACCCAAGCGCCCCTGTAACGCCTGTTCGAGATCCCGGCGGCGTTGCATCGGATGGTTGATACGAATCTCCACCACCCCCTGGCGCCGCGCTTCGGTCAGCAGGCGCGAGACCATGGAACGCGAATAACCGGTGATCTTAGCAATCTGATCCTGGGTCAAGTTGGATTCGTAATACATCTCGGCAATGCGTGCTAAGAGGTCCAGGCGATCGGCATTCAGCAACATTCTTGAGCCTCGCATTTCGCAGAGGGGGCTAGATGTGATTATAAGGAAAATCAGAGCGGTCGCAAGACATTTGTGAATACAATTCACATATGTGAAATAAGTTTTGGGGAAAACATTTAACCCATTCTTAAACCATCTTTTGAGCCATCTTAACACAGGCCATATATACTCAGAAGTGAAATCATCTCAATCAAAACGAGAGGAGAAGACCCATGCGTAAGTTGTTCCGTCTGTCAAGTTTGCTGTTCGTCCTTGCCCTCCTGCTGGGCGCATGTGCTCCAACCGCGACCCAGGCTCCCGCAGAGCCAACGGTGATCGAGATCACCCGCATCGTCCAGGGTACCCCACAGGTTATCACGGCTACCCCCGCCCCGACCACTGCAGCGGACGTTGAGGGCACCATCCTGGTGGATGGGTCGAGCACCGTCGCACCCGTCACCGCCGCCATCGCCGAAGAATTTCAGGCCGAATACCCCAACGTGCGGGTACCCGTTGGGATCTCCGGAACCGGGGGTGGTTTCAAGAAATTCTGCAACGGCGAAACGGATATTTCCAACGCCTCTCGCCCAATCAAAGAATCCGAAACCGAACTCTGCAAGCAAAACGGCATCGAGTACATCGAACTGCCGGTGGCGTTTGATGGCCTCGCCGTTATGGTCAACCCCAAGAATGACTTCGTGGAATGTCTAACCGTGGAAGAACTGAAGAAAATTTGGGAACCCGAGGCCGAAGGCAAGATCACTAATTGGAGCCAGGTGCGGGAAGGCTTCCCCAATCGTCCACTGACCCTCTACGGCGCTGGTACTGATTCGGGCACCTATGACTACTTCACCCAAGCCATTGTGGGCAAAGAAGGAGCCAGCCGGGGTGACTTCCTGCCCAGTGAAGATGACAACGTGCTCGTTCAGGGTATTGCAGGCGATGAGAACGCACTGGGCTTCTTTGGATTGGCTTATTATGAGGAGAACAAGGATAAACTCAAATTGGTGGCCATTGATGGTGGTAACGGGTGTGTGCTGCCCAGCTTGGAGACCGTATCTAACGGCACCTATCAACCCCTCTCTCGCCCCTTGTTTATCTACGTCAATCGCGCTCGGGTGGACGAAAAGGATGAGATCAGTGCCTTCGTCGCCTTTTACCTCAAAAATGCCCCCACTATTGTCCGAGAAGTGGGCTACATCCCTCTGACCCCTGAAATCTACGAACTGGCTCAAAAGCGCTATGACAATCGTGTGACCGGTTCGATCTTTGAGGGTCAAGGATCAACTGTTGGTGTCAGCCTGGCCGATTTACTGGCGAAAGAACAGCAGTAAAAATCCTGTCTCCAAGCCTAATTTCAAGTAAAATCTACCTGGGAAGGGACTGCATCCAGCCCTTCCCAGGCTCACATGGGAGAACAAGCCTGCATGGAGAGCGTAAAGACCACCCCTTTAGTAACACAAGCCCCTTCGTCTGTGGTACAAGCCCTTAAACGCCGACCTCGCACCGGAGAACGCCTCATTCAACTCGGACTTCTACTTTGTGCTGCCGTCTCCATCCTGACCACGCTGGGGATTGTTTTCACCTTGCTACGTGAGACGGTACTTTTCTTTGAGCAGGTTTCCATCGTCGAATTCTTCACCGAAACACGCTGGACGCCACTCTTCGCCTCTAAGAAATTCGGCATCTGGCCGCTGGTTAATGGCACGTTGCTCGTTGCGGCGGGTGCTATGATCATCGCCCTACCTTTGGGATTGCTGGCAGCCATCTACATGAGTGAGTACGCCTCCGAAAATGTACGCCGCATTCTTAAACCGGTACTGGAAGTGCTGGCTGGTATTCCCACGGTGGTCTATGGGTATTTTGCCTTGCTCTTCGTTACCCCTCTGCTCAAGTCCATTTTTCCTCAGACCCAAACCTTCAATGCCGCCAGCGCCAGTATTGTGATGGGTTTCATGATCCTGCCCATGGTGGCGTCTATCTCGGAGGATGCACTTTCGGCCGTACCACGCTCACTACGCGATGCGGCTTATGCGTTAGGCGCCACCAAGCTGGAGGTCTCCACGCAAATCGTGGTACCCGCTGCTCTCTCGGGGATTAGCGCCGCGTTCATCTTGGCTGTTTCGCGCGCTATCGGCGAAACCATGATCGTGGCCATCGCCGCCGGTCAGCAGCCCAAACTCACCCTTAATCCTTTGGAGTCCATTGAGACGATGACGGCGTACATTGTCCAGGTCAGCCTGGGGGATACGCCGCAACAGAGCATCGCTTACCTGACCATCTTCGCCGTAGGCATGGTGCTCTTCCTGATGACCCTGGTCATGAACGTGATCAGCCACTTCCTCACTCGCCGCTTCCGCGAGGTATACGAATGAACACTACGGCTTTTCTCTCCGCAGAGGAATTGCAACGCCTGCAACAAAGGAAGCAACGCGGGCGTTATTTTGAGTGGCTGGCCCTTATGGCCGTGCTGATTGGAATCGTGGTCCTGCTCACCCTCTTAATTGATGTCTTTCTGGACGGACTGCCCTGGCTGCGGCCAGAACTGTTCACCCATTTTCCTTCACGCTTTCCCGAAAAATCGGGCCTACGATCCGCTCTACAAGGCACGCTTTGGCTGGCCGTGATCACCGCAATTCTTTCGTTTCCGGTTGGAGTGGCGGCAGCCATTTATCTGGAAGAATATGCCCGTGACAACTGGTTCACCCGTTTTATTGAGATCAATATCTCCAACCTGGCAGGGGTACCGTCCATCATCTACGGTCTGCTCGGTCTTGGCCTTTTCGTCTATGGATTAAACCTGGGCCGGAGTCTGTTAGCCGGCGCACTCACCATGACCCTGCTCGTTTTGCCCATCGTGATCGTTTCCTCACGCGAGGCGATTCGCGCCGTTCCACGCAGTGTGCGCCTGGCAGCCTTCGGATTAGGGGCTACACCGTGGCAAACCGTGCGCGATCATGTCTTACCTTACGCGATGCCGGGAATCTTGACCGGTACCATCCTGGCAATGTCCCGCGCCATCGGCGAAACCGCGCCCCTGATCACCATTGGCGCATTGACCTACATCCGCTTCGACCTGCGCGGCCCACTGGATCTTTTCACCGTCTTGCCCATCCAGATCTTCAACTGGATCTCCCTGCCTCAGGAAGAATTTCATCAGTTAGCTGCGGCAGGTATCATCGTCCTTTTGGCGGTATTGTTGCTACTCAATACCACGGCTATTATCCTGCGCATTCGCTTACAGAAACGGTGGTAGCGCGCTAAGCCGAACCGTAGCGGCGGGGTATAATTTTTTGTAAATCCGCTATCTACCCTGACCCGCTTGTGCCAGGTCTACGCCATTCTCATCCTTTGCCTTTTTGGCAACCAGTCCAAAGCCGCGGCGCGCTTCTTGCTCAACGGTGAGCCCATACCACCGACATCCAGCGATGTGGATGTCGGCACTCATCCGCACACCACTTATCGGTGCGGGAAAAGTTAGCATTCATACCAGTCCTAGAAGCGTTGTTTCGGGTCAACCGCGTAGATTTGGTCATAATCCCGGAAGTGGATCCCTTTTTAGTGTCAAATATCGTTCGCGGGGAACGCGTTTACGCGCGCAATTCCTAATTAGTGGATGAGTACGATTTATACATTCTGCGTCGTGCTGGCGACCTGGTACCTCTGGAACGTGAGCGGATGCAACGCATCCTTACCCGAAAGTTTAGATATCCCAGAAAATTTCCAACCGTGTGGTGGCAAATCGCTTGGCTTGGATCTCAAACATGTTGTCCAATATCCGAGCCTTGCCACTGGCATTGGGTTAGATGATGTCACTCGAATCACAAATGCGCTTCAAGGGTGGAATAATGCCCCTCCAGACTACCGCGATGAGACCCTATAAATTTTCAGCCGCTGGCTTGACATCTCTCTTTTTACGGCTAAAATTGAGTTAGTGTAAAGAATACACTAATTCGTCCTGCCTTGGTTAGGAGGTTGAAGTATGCCCCGCTTGAACCTAGAAGCCCAAAGCGCTCCATTCCTGCACTATTTGGAACAGTGGTTAGCGCAACTTCCGGTGGTTAATCTCAAAGATGTAGCACCCAACCCCAACCACGCGGCCATTGTCTCAGTGGATGTCATTAATGGTTTTTGTGTTAGCGGGCCGCTCGCCAGCGAACGCGTCGGGCGCATTGTCGAACCCATTGCCACCCTGTTTCAGCGCGCTTGGGACTATGGTATTCGCCACATCCTGCTCACCCAAGACAGCCATGAACCGGACGCGGTGGAATTCTCGGCTTGGCCGCCCCATTGCATCCGAGGTACGGCTGAGGCTGAACCGGTAGATGCTTTCAAGCGTCTGCCCTTCTTCAACCAGATGCTAATACTGGAAAAGAATTCCATCTCTTCCGGCTTGAACACCGGACTCAATGACTGGCTGGCACAACACCCTGATGTTAATACCTTTATCGTTGTTGGAGATTGCACCGATCTCTGCACCTACCAGTTGGCAATGCACTTGCGCCTGGATGCTAACGCCCGCCAATTACAACGCCGTGTGATCGTGCCGGTGGACAGTGTGGAAACCTACGACCGCCCAGTCGAGGTGGCGGAGAAAGAAGGTGGTTTCCCGCACCCCGGCGACCTGCTTCACGCCATTTTCCTCTATCACATGGCGCTCAATGGGATCGAGGTCATCGAGAAGATTATCTGAGCCAATTTAGCGCGAGATCAACCGCATTGGCATGCCACCCCTGGGGCGCAGGGTCACCAGCGGCTCTGCCCGCACTGGCCCTGCGCCGGCAATGGCAAGACGATACCGTTGCAACACCCGGCTCAAGATTAGTTGTGCCTCAACCAGGGCAAATTGATTACCAATGCACAAGCGCGGCCCACCCCCGAAAGGAATATAAGCAAAACGCGGATAGGCACGCGCTTGGCGTTCATCAAAGCGCTCCGGTCGGAATGCCTCTGCATCTTCCCAGAACGCCGGATGACGATGCAAGACATACGGACTGATGATGATCAAGGCCCCGGCCGGAATTTCATAACCTCCTGAAATCGTGTCGGCACCACGGGCGCGCCGCGTAATCAGCCAGGCTGGGGGATAAAGGCGTAAGGCTTCGGCAAAGACCTGGGCCGTAAAAGTCAACTTTGGCAAGTCCTCCCACCCCGGTGGACGCCCACCCAGAACGGTATCAATCTCGGTGATCAAAGCCGATTCAACCTCAGGATGATGCACCAGTAAATACCATGTCCAGGTCAATGCCGTGGCCACCGTCTCGTGCCCGGCGACAATCATGGTCACCAGTTCATCCCGCACGTGTTGCCGGGTTAACTGCCCAGCCTGCTCCGCCCGCACCAGTAAATCGAGCAGCGTTTCTTCCCCCTCATCCCGAACCTGGTGTGAGGTCAAAATCGCTTCCACCGCTTGGTCTAATTCAAACAAAGCACGTTTAAACGCCCGATTGCGCGGGGTTGGCCAGGAAAGCGGTGGCACCACCAGGTTCTGAGCGCGATAAATGACGTAATCCAACGCCGTCAGCACCGCTCGGACCAATTGCGGTGCTTCGCGGCTAAGGTCAAGCCCGAACAGCGCCAACCCTACCACCTCTAAGGCAATTTCCAGCATCTCATGGTCTACATCCACGATCTGATTTTGCTTAGCCCAAGCGTCCCACCGCGCCAACATTCGATCCACCACCCCCACGACAACATCATCCAGGCCCATCAGGCGCGAACGGGCAAATGCAGGTTGAATCAGCCGCCGATGCTGTAACCAGGGTTCACCATCCGCCGTGAGCAATCCCTGGCCGGTGATCAACGCTAACGTGCGATACTGGATCGTATCTTTAGTGTAATTACGATTATTCTCTTGCAAGACATGCCGTACGGCATCGGGATGATTAATGAAAAAGGCCTGGGTAACCCCGACATCGAAATGCACCCAATCGCCATAGCGCTGAGCACATTCCAACAAGAACCCCGGTGTGTCGGTGCGAATGCGGGGCAAATGGGGAAGGAGCTGATAACCTTTGAGTGTTATCACAATAGTTCATCCTTCTAGCAAGATGGGATACCCCGATTTTATCGCCCTTCTAAATCAAAAAGCGGATTTGTACAACCCGCTTTTTGAAGATATCCAGGCCCATGCAAACGCTCAAGGACGCGGATTCTCCCAATAGCGAATCTGATCCACATGAATGGTAAAGTTCTCAGTCTCACGCGCCCCGACAAAAACGCCAAAATAGCCTTCCAGGAAGCGCTCATCGCGCACTTCGGTCAACAACACACCGTTGACGTATAAGGCATAGCGATCCCTGATGGCCATCACCCCCAGGCGGTTAACCTGGTTCGGTCCGGCATTGATGGCATCACTGGCTTTCCAGTTGACCAGCGTGATCATCTCACCCCGCGTGCCCATCGAGGCATCCCAGCGGCGCAACGCATATTTGCCATCGCACGTCAGGCCAAACAGATAACCACGATCAGGGGTGTTCAAAATCGGCACGCGGAAGAACAACCCATAGCGATCACTGCCCTTGCACTCACCGGTGCGGAACGTGGCTTCAAGGTAAAAATCGGCCACCTTTGGCCAGGTCATGCGCCAACCATCGGTCGTGGTCAGGCCGGTGAGCCGCATCACGCCCTCACGGAATTCGACGCTGGTATACTGATCTGCACCGGTTGGCCAGTTGCGATCATTGTCCATGTTATCCGTCCAGGTGGCATTGCCCAGTTTGAGCACCGGGTCGGTCGCTGGCGGGGTAAAAGCAAAGGTTGGGGTCGGCTGGATGGTCACGGTTACGGTAGCCGTTGCAGTAGGCACAACGGTCTCCGGTGGCGGATAGGCCGGAGACGTAGCCGTGGGCTCGACCGGCTGGGGCGTCGGTGTTTCAGCAGGTGGAGCGACTGTTGGCTCTTCGGTCAGAACCACGGTGGGAAGCGGCTGCGTGGGGGTGGGTTCGAGCGGTGGTGCCGTAGGAGTGGGCATGGCGGTCAGGATTTGAGCCACTTGAGTCGCCATTTCAGCATCTGAAGGGGTAGCCCGCTGGCCTAAAAGGCCACACCCTCCAAGCAGCACGGTCAAGATTAGCATGCCGATGATTCGAGTTCGCATGATTTACTCCTTCCCCAAAATCAACAGGATAAATGCAAGACGTTCTTCTCCTGTTGCAAGTTCCGCACCTCAAGCCTTGTAGCCGATGCGGCGCAGGAAACCTTTACGCCAGGCAATACCCTCTTCGTCCTCAATACCTTTAGGGCTGCTGCCATCAATAACACCTAGGATACCCCGTCCTTGCTCAGTTTCGGCAACAATCACCTGGAGGGGATTGGCAGTGGCACAGAAAATACGACACACCTCCGGCACGGCTTGAATGGCTTTGAGCACGTTTATCGGGTAATAACCCTCTCCCAAAAACACAAAGAAAGCATGACCTGCTCCCACCGCCAGGGCATTCTTCTGCGCCACGGTAATCAGATCAGGGTCGGTGCCACTCCAGCGCACCAAGCAGGCACCAGAAGCCTCACAAAACGCCAGCCCAAACTTGATCCCCGGCACGCCAGTGACCAGGGCCTCATGGATATCCTCAACCGTCTTTATGAAATGCGATTGCCCAATAATGACGTTCACCGCTTCCGGCTTTTCAATCGGGACGATCTTAAGTTCCATGGGATAACCTCCTGTGGCTTTCTTTTCAAACAACGGTGTCTCTATGAGATAATTTTACTGCTTCCTGCCAACTTGCATTAAAATAGGGGACACGACTTAATCAGGTGGTCTCCTTGTTCGAACTCATCTTTCTCGGCACCTCAGCCTCTGCACCCTCGATCCGGCGTAATCTGCCGGCGATTGTCGTTAAACATGATGAACACCGCTTTTTGGTAGATTGTGGTGAAGGCACCCAGCGTCAGATTTTGCAAGCCGGAATCGGTTTCAAGCGCCTCAATCGTATTTTGATCACGCATGGGCACCTGGACCATATCCTGGGTCTGGCCGGATTGCTCTCAACCTTTATGCGCTGGGAAACCATTGACGAGTTGGAAATTTTTGGTAGCCGAGGTGCCCTGGAACGCATTCACGACCTTCTTTTTGGGGTGGTGTTGCGCGGCGCCAATCCGCCCATGCCGCTCAACCTGCGCCCTATAGCCAATGGTACGTTTTTCGAAGCCGATGATTTCACCATCACCGCCTTTCCGGTGCAACACCGTGGTGCCGATAGCCTGGGTTTCCGCTTTGAAGAAAAAGGACGCCGCCCCTTCCTGCCCGAAAAAGCCGAAGCGTTAGGCATTCCCAATGGCCCCCTACGCCGTCACCTGGTAGAAGGTCAGACGGTAACCCTGCCCGACGGACGCATCATCACGCCTGACATGGTGTTGGGCGAATATCGCCGCGGCACGCGTTTGGTCATCGTTGGGGACACCGGCGAAATTGACTCCCTGGTTGAACCCTGCTACCAAGCCGATGCCCTGGTCATCGAAGCCACCTATCTGGAAGAAGAAGCCGAAATGGCCCATCATTTCGGCCACCTCACCGCACGCCGTGCCGCTGAACTAGCCCGCCGGGCCGAGGTCGGTGCTTTGATCCTGACCCACCTCTCGCGGCGCTATCGCGAGAAGGATGTGCTTCACGAGGCGCAAGCGGTCTTCTCTAACGTTTTCGTCGCCCGTGATTTCGACGTCTTTCAAGTCAAATACGGGGAACCTTTGCGCCGCACCGAAAATCGCGCCAACGGCCTGCCGAACGGCTAAATCAACCGACCAATGGTTTCCATTAGGCGGTAGATCTGGTCTTCGGTATGCGTGGCGAAGATCGCGATGCGCAACGCCCCACCCGCTGGGGTACTAGTATAACGCGTGACGTAAGCAACGCAGATATCGGTTTCAAACAAACGCCGTTGCAGGGCACCTAAGTTCACCCCGGGCTGAGCCTTCAAGCATAGAATCGGCACGGGTGTCTCGGACAAACCCCAACCCAAGGCGCGCAAACCCACCTGCGCCAGCGCCACGTTTTGCCACAGGCGCTCACGCCGTTGCGGTTCGGCCAAGGCAATCCGCAACGCCTCCGCCGAGGCCGCTGCAATCGGCAGCGGTTGCCCCGGTTCGGTAATCGAGAGCGGCGGCGTATGCGGTTTCGTTCCGTATTCCACTGCCCGGGCGTACGGCAAGCCGCGCCCTGCACCAACTTCCACAAATATCGCCTCTTTTGAAACCTGCACCTCGCTGGAGGATACGCTTGTCCGCAGATCACCGGTGGCCACACTGCCATTGTCGGTCAGATTTTGCTTGATCTGGTCTTCCAGAAGCTTGCCAGCTTGCCCCATCGCATCATGAATGGGAAAATAAATTTCCTCCCGCAAATCACCGCTTTGCTCAATTAATTCTATAAGTCTCTCCAAGCCTCCAATGGTTAACTCTCTCTCATTTGACATATTGAAATGACCTCTTATCTATGCTAAAATGAGTAAAACTCCGGTGGTGTAAATCACGCAGGAAAGCACACCCGCAAGGGAAGTGTAACCCTAGCGTAAGGTTACCCGGAGTTTTATTTTTGCGTTGTTAAATACGATGTCAGCAAAAAGGGATTCTCATCCATTTAACAACCACCTTTAGATAAAAATCTCTCCCGCTTGGCGACTTCCGTTTTAAATCAAAATAGTAATCTCGCAACTCACCACGATCTCTGAAAAATATGGAGGCGGGCTGGTCGCGACATACACCGCAGAATGAGCCAACCAGTGCTGAATGCGCTCTTGCCGATCTGCCAAAAAGCCACCATATCCCCCCAGGGCTTTGCTCAATGTGGCCGTGGTGAGACAGTGGGCATCATTTACGCCCCAATAATCTGGCATCCCTCGCCCATGTGCGCCTAAAACGCCTACTCCATGGGCATCATCCAGGGCGACCAGACCCTCATATTTGGCAATAATGTGCAAATAGTCCGGTAACGGCGCAATCTCACCTGAAATTGGGAACACGCCGTCGCTAAGTACCAGTGGGCACTCGCCCGGGCGCAAATGAAGAGCGATTTGCCGCCATAAATCCTCGGCATCCAGATGGCGAAAGGACACTACCGGTAGTCCACTACCACGCGCCGCATCCCATAGGCTGAAATGGGCCGCCTCGTCCACAAAGAGCCGTTCAACCTGCTCGCGCAGTCCCTGGAGCAGTAACATCATCCCCAGATAGCCCGTCGGCAAATACAGCGCACGTTCCGTTCCAAAATAGGCACGAATTGCCTGCTCCAGTTCGCCATAGAGGGGATGCTCACCGTAGCCACCGCGCGAGGTGGCCGTGCTCAACCCATAGCGTACCAACGCAGCCTGCGCCGCGGCCAGCACACGCGGATCACTCTGCAACCCCAAATATCCCGTGCCTGAAAAATAATCCCGCTCACGCCCGGCCACGACCACCCGCGGCCCGACCGGTGAACTCAGTCCTTCAGCCATAACCTAACCCAAAGCCAAAAACGTCCCTGTAGCCACCAGCGAATCGCGCAAGTGAGCAACGTGCTGGACATCATCTTCATACACCCCATTGCGGGAACGGGAAGAATGCAAGATACACCACCCGCCTAGACTCAATGCCACGTGGGTAATCGCCCGCGCTTCACCCTTCTCACCAAAGAAAAGCAGATCGCCGGGTTGTAGTTGCTCAGGATCACACGCCCGACTGGCGGCTTGCTGCATATCAGCATCGCGCGGTAGAGTAATACCATTCAACCGATGCACCAGTTGCACAAATCCGGAGCAATCTATGCCGTTAGCGGTCGTGCCACCCCACAAATACGGCACGCCGATGAATCGGAAGGCATCCTCAATCATCTGTTTCCGCCGTGCCTGCGCGGTACGGGGCAAAGCGTCCAAAGCACGGAGATCCACCCAAGGCACCCAGCCCGACACGTGCGCATCCACCCACGCCCAATCCCCTCGTCTCTCTCGCACCCAAACCGCCGTGCCGGCGAACAGACGACTCACCAAAGGGGCATCGGTCACGGGTTGGGCTCGAATCAGGCTCACCGGTGCTGCCACAAGATGGGTAGGTACCTGTGGCAACTTCTCACCTAGGTAAGGTCGGTAGGTCCACCCCAGGTAACCATCGGCGCAACGCACGAACACCCAGTGATCCTTCTCTTCCAACACTTCCACCTCTGCCCCCCAGAGCAATTGGGTCAACATCTCAGCCAGGAAAGACGGTTCACGGTGCAGGCTGGTCAGGTTGGTGGCCACCGCTAAAACCGGGTTTTGGGGGCGACGTAATACCCGTAATGCACTATCCTCTACTTCCCACCGCTCATCCTCTGCCTTGAGCGCTGCGTGAATGGCCTGACGATCCTCTTCATCTAAAATTCGACCGCTCACATGTAGGTGCCAATTTTCAACCCTTTCAACATGGACCTGAAAGACATGCACGCGTTCATCTGCGCGCTCGCGTGCCAAGCGCGCCAGCACCTTCTGTACCTGTGCTTCCGGAGCAAGCATTTCATCCATGTTCCACCTCCTGGCGCAAGATCACCCCAATTCCAGGGCGTTCCGGCACGTGAATGCGGCCTTCTGTATCATAAACCAATCCCTCAAAAGGATCGTTGGCGATCAAAAGCGGCGCATCCAGGTCCAGCCAATCGGCCAACGCCGCCAAATGCGCCATGGCCGTCGTACCCAATGACGTTTCAATCATACACCCCAGCAGTATATTGAGCCCCAGCTCACGGGCGCGGCGGATGATCCGCAGTGCGTTGAGCACGCCCCCGGTCTTCATCAGTTTGACGTTAATGCCTCGTACTCCCGCTGCCGTCAGTGCCTCTACGTCGGCATAGGTTTGCAGCGATTCATCCGCCACAATCGGGATGTGTGTCATGGCCTGCAATTGGCCCATTTCTGCAATGGCCGACTTGGGCAAAGGCTGTTCAATCATGGCAACCCCAAGCGCTTCTAAGCGCGGCAAGTAGGTCTTGGCTTCGTCCGGGGTCCAGCCGGCATTGGCATCCACCCGAATCTCGGCATCCGGGCGCGCAGACCGCACCGCCTCCAAACGAGCCAGATCTTCTGGGCTGCCCAATTTCAATTTCAACACCAGATAGGCTCGCATCCGCCGCGCCATATCGGCCATGGCATCGGGGGTATCTATCGCAATCGTCACCGAGGTCGGCAACCTCGGCGGGGCAGGAAGATCCAGCCAGCGGTATAGGGGTTGACCAGCCTGGCGCGCCAGGTAATCTAATGCCACCATTTCCAGCGCACAGCGAGCCGCAGCCGATCCTTCATCCCCTACCCAAGCCGGCACCTCCTCCAATGACCGGGGTAGATAGAGACCTCCTCTGGCCCGTTGTTCCCAAAAGGCCTCAAATGTATTCAAGTCAACCCCGTAATAGGGCGGTAATGTGGCTTCCCCCCAACCAAGGTCATCTTCGAGCCGCAGCCAGTAGGTGTGACGTGTTTCGCTCACGCCGTAAGAAAGTCGAAACGGATGTCTTAACACCAGGGTCAGACGTTGCCAGTGCAAGATTGAGGGGGTTGCCATATAGATCACCTAATAAAAATGGGGACTATTCACTCTCTTCTTCCTCGCCCGCACGCAGGCGCAGATAAGACTCGTAGCGCTGGGGGTGAATCTTACCCTGCGCCACGGCCTCGCGCACCGCACAGCCCGGTTCATTGGTGTGGGTACAATCGTTGAACTGGCACAGTGCGACCAGGTCGCGAATCTCGGGAAAGTACCCATCCAGTTCCTCGGGTTGGGTATCCCAGAGGGCGAGGGTGCGCAATCCGGGCATATCGGCCACGTATCCGCCACCATCTAAAGGGAATAATTGCCGCACGACCGTGGTGTGGCGGCCTTTGCCCCCCTTCTCACACACACTCCCTACCGCCAGACCCAACTCGGGCTGGATGGCGTTGAGCAAACTACTCTTGCCCACCCCCGAGGGCCCGGCCAGGGCCGATAGTTTACCCATCAGATGGGCTTTGAGTGCAGTGATGCCGTAGCCGGTCTTGGCAGAGGTATAAAGCACAGGATAGCCCAAGGGGGGATATATAGAAAAGATTTCCTGCGCCCGTTCCAATCCCACAAGATCCACCTTGTTAGCCACAATCAAGACCGGGATTTGTTGTTTCTCGGCGATCACCAAAAAGCGATCCAGCATGCGCAGGCGTGGCTCGGGCTGAGCACAGGCAAACACCAGGACCAACTGATCCGGATTGGCCAAGAGGACCTGTTGGTATGTGCCCCGCGCAGCGGGTGCGCGGCGTTCCAAGGCACGCTGGCGCGGTGCCACCGCCTCAATGACCCCACTGCCATCCGGAAGCACTGTCACGCGCACCCAATCCCCCACCGCCACCACATCCCCTTGACGATGCAGCTTTTTAAGTCGCCCACGCAAACGGCAAACCATACTTTGCCCACCACTCATGCGTACGGTGTAAAAGCCTGATTGAGCGCGAACAACCTGTCCCCAAGCCGGATCGGAGCCGTAACGCGTCATCTCTGGACTCATGGTGTGGGTGCTTCCTCCGTAGGCACTGGGGTCTCAGTGGGTACTGGTGTGGGCGTTGGGGTCTCGGTATAGAGCGGTGTGGGCGTTCGGGTCACATAAAATGAAGCCTCCCAGGGGTAGAGGCGCAAAGGTTGCCCGAAGAAATAATCCTCGATCACACGGCGGAAGATGGGCGCAGCCACCTCTGAACCCTCGCCGCCATTTTCCACCAACACCACGACAGCAATGTCCGGCTTGTCACTACGATTGGCGTTGGTGTAACCCGCAAACCAGGCGTGCGGTTTTCCGGTGGGGTTAGTTGCCGTTCCGGTCTTGCCGTAGATGGGGATCTGTAAACCTATTAAGGCAAAATGTGCCGTGCCACGTGGGTTATTGACCACACTACGCATGGCATCCTGGATGATCTTGAGGTTTTCGGGCGAAACTGGCAGTTGTCCCTTCACTTCAGGCTTGAAGGCATAGACTGCTTCGCCATCCGGGTTAGTGATCTTTTCAACTACTTGCGGGCGGTAGAGCGTGCCACCATTTCCCACTGCCGCAATGAAATCCGCCACCTGCAACGGAGTGACTAACATGGCTCCCTGCCCAATCGCCAACTGTACGGCATCGTTCTCGCTGGCCGGATCGGGAATATTACCCGCCACCTCGGGCAGTTGCTCGATACCGGTCGGGCTCCCAAGTCCGAACGCCCGCGCCATATTGCTCACATCCTGGGAGCGATTCTGACGGTAGAGTTCCAGCCCAATGTGATAGAACCATGGATTGCAAGAACGCATCAGCCCCTCAGGTAACGTCAAGGTTCCGCTGGGCGGTTTTTCTTTTTCATACGTCCAATCGTAGAGGGTCAAACCGGGGATCTCGGTGAACGTGTGTCCACACTCATAGGTCGAATCAGCGGTAAACAGGCCACTCTCCAGGGCTGCAGCCATAGTAATGATCTTGAACACCGAACCCAGCGGGTAAGCGCTTTGGGTGGCACGGTTGAGCAAGGGGGTAGTGGTTGCGTCAAACACCTGGTTCAATAACCAGGCGCTGTTATAGTTGTTGGGATCAAACAGGTTGGGGTCAAAACTAGGGGAAGAGGCCAAAGCCAGGATGCGTCCGGTATCCCGTTCCAGCACCACAATGGCGCCGCGGAAGCCTTCAATCGCCTTCTGCACCTGGAGCTGGAAATTCTTATCCAACGTGGTATAGATGGAATAGGCCGGTTGGGCATCACGCTGTCCTAAGCGGGTGAGTATATTCCCTTGGGCATCGGTGACGTATAATGCCGCCCCGCGTTGCCCTGCCAAGTAGGATTCGCCCCACTGTTCCAAGCCAGCCATACCGACCCGCTCATCCCCGCGGTATCCCTTGCGTTTATACTCCTCTAATTGCTCCGCCGGGATGGGTTGTACATAGCCGGTCACATGCGGCGCCGCACTGTCAAAGTAATAGCGCGTGTTGTAGGTGCGCATGACCAGGCCGCTTAAGTTCGAAAGTACATCATAACGTCGTTGCACCGCTTGCGCCGAGACATCTCCTACTGGGATGTACCAATCGGGTGCCGCATATTGGTAGAGCGAACGAATGTAATCCGGGTTCAAGCCGGTCAGTTTGGCCAGTTCGGTGAGTAGTGTGCCCTCTTGCTCTGGATCAATCTGGCCCGGAATAATTCCCAAAGCCACCGCATCCGCCTGCGCCGCTAGCGCGTTTCCTTGATTATCATAGATATTACCCCGCGCCGGGATGGTAATATCCATCATCAGGCGGTTGCCCCCGCGCAATTCCGGCAGGATCATCCCATCTTCCCACTGCACCTTCCACGCTCCATCCTGCAATGTCAGGTTCATTACCATCTCGCGGCTGAGGTCTCCCAACAGCACGGTGCGGAAGGTTACCTGATAAGCCACTTGCGCGGTTGTTGGGTTGGTCAGAGTGGAAAGGATGGCATAATCCAACCCACTTAGGCTCATGGTGGCCGCCACATCGCGATAGCGTTGTGAAAACGCCTCTTCACTTATGGCATCCTGGCTCAAACGGGTCAGCATGGCATACATGTCAGCATAATCTTCGGCTTTCCAGGCCGCTAAAAACGCCTCAGCGGCTGCCCGCGCATCTGGCGCTGAAGTCACATTGACCACCGGTTCACCCAGGCTGGGTTGCACCGAAGGATTCAGTGGGGTTTCTGCGGTCGGGCGGCATGCCCCTAATAGAAGCGCTATCAGAACCAAGACCAGCAACCATTTCCGCCACGGCATGCGGCCATTCAGTTCTTGTATCATTCGCTGCAATGCACTAACCTTCATCTTCGCCTTCCAAAATCGCTCGATAAACCGGACAGACGTAATTCAAATTCTTTTGACACACCGCTGGCACATCTACTGGCGGTTCAAATCCCAAAATCGCCATAGTGCGCACGAGATGGCACAGCGGCAAGCCCATCACGCTGGCATAACAGCCATTAAAGTCCGTTACCGGATGGAATGTTTTACTTTGAATGCCATAGGCGCCGGCTTTATCCATGGGCTCACCGCTGGCGACATAAGCCGCAATCTCATCATCGCGGTAGGCACGCATGGGCACCAGCGAATGGCAAAGGTCGGTAAGCAACTCACCACTGCGGCGGTCAATCAACGCAATAGCCGTATAGACCTCGTGTACCCGTCCCCTCAGGCGACGCAGAAATTCCACTGCTTGCTCCGGTGACTCCGGTTTGCCCAACACCTCATCCTCAAACACCACCACTGTATCCGCTGCCAAAATCACAGAGGTTTCGGTTTCAAATTCGCTCGCTACCAGAGCCTTTTCCCGAGCCAGGCGCAGGACATAATCCTGTGGCGTTTCTTCCACAGCCTGGGTCTCGTCAATATCCGCCGGGTGCACCTCAAACGGCCACCCAGTCCAAGAAAGCAGCACCCGACGTCGGGGTGAATTTGACGCCAATAAAATCAGGGGGGGACTCATCACTGCCTATGATTTTATCATACCCAACCGCGCTTTTTATACTAAGGCCATGGCTAGTCGGTAGCAAGGGGTAAACCGCCCGCTCACCACTTCGTGATGATTGTCACAATTTTTTGGTGATACTTTGGGCTTGCCAAACCAGGCCTCAAAGGGTATTATCTAATTCGAATATATGAATATTATTGAGACAGTCCCTTATTACTCCCTTGCTGTCCCAACCACCAGGGTCTGTTTCTCTAAATCCCAACATGGAGGTTACTCATGGCTATTAACTGGTACCCTGTTATCAATGAAGACCTGTGTATCAATTGCAACTCTTGCGTTGACTTTTGCAAGAACGACGTATTTGAACCCGGTGACTTGCACCCGGTGGTCGTCGCACCTGAGCGGTGCATTGAATTTTGTAAGGGATGCGCCAAGCTCTGTCCGCAGGATGCGATTACCTACTACACCAATCACACGGTTAACTAGGAGGTTAACAATGGGAAATAAAGGTTTACTCCTCTGTGTTTGCCAGGGCACCTGCCCTTCATTTCAACAAATGAACATCTTCGAGGTGGGTAATACATTACGCCGCGAAGGGTTAATTGACTACTTGGCAATTCACCCCCAACTCTGCTCGGATGATGGCGATCGCTTCCTAAGTACCCTGCTCAAGGGCGACTCAACCGATCAGTTGTTTGTAGCCGCTTGTGATCCCAAGATGCAATCTAAAATGTTCCGAGATGCACTTGAGGCAGCCGGTTTTAATCGCGAGAACCTCAAAGGCGTGGATATCCGCAATATGACCACCGAGCAAGCCGTGGAAGCCATCCGCCAATTGATCACAGCCAATGGAGGATGATCCTTAGGAAACCCCTGCGATCAAAAGGTGACCTTTCCCCGGTCACCTTTTTTCACCCCAAGCAGGCCAGAACTAGCGCCCGATAGCCCTCAACCGCCTGTTCCACTTGATTCACCGCCACCCATTCATCCACAATGTGCGCCTGTGCTAAATCTCCCGGCCCGTAAATGAACGCCGTAATGCCTTGCTCTGCCGCTGCTGAAGCATTGGTGCCAAAGCCAGCGCACATTGTTTCTGCCGGTAATCCCCGCGACCTCAAACCGTCTAATATGCGCACCCGCCACGGATTATCAGGCAACACCTTCCAGGCAGGAAGGAAATCCAACCCTTCCAAAACCCGACCGGTGTAACACATTTGGCGAAGGATCGCCAGGCTTACCTCAACCCCCGGTAAGCCTACCAGCGCTTGCCTTATACGTTCGAGCAGAGACGCCACCGTCTCACCTGGCAACAAGCGTGCTACAAGGTGTGCCTGGCACGCTGGTGGCACCAGGCTGAGATTGGGAAAAGGCTCGGAGCAGATATCGGTCACTTCAAAAATTTCTTCCCCTAAATCATCATCGCACCGACGCGGCAGAGCCTCAAGTCGCGCCAGGACTGCCATCATGCGCTTAATGGCATTCTCCCCCCGCTGAGGGTGAGAGGTATGGGCGGCGCGCCCCTGGGTGCGAATTTCCAACGTGGCCCGCCCCTTTTGAGCAACCGCCAGGCGTAAGCCGGTGGGCTCGCCGGTGATAAAAATTTCAGGTCGGTAAAGCACAAGCAGATCCTCCACCGCCCGTGCCGTGAGGCTTTCCTCTAAAACCGTCGCCGCCAATACTGCTTGACCACGCAATTCGTCCCGTGGAATCGAAGCCACTGCCGCCAACATAGCGGCCAATGAGGCGTGGGTATCGGCTGCGCCGCGTCCCCACACCCGTCCATCAGCCACCGTGCCACTAAAAGGCGGGTAGTGCCAGGCACTTTCATCGCCTGCTGTGACCACATCCAGGTGTGAATCCAGCATCAAAGTGGGTCCAGGCTGCTCGCCCCGCCACAACCCGATCACATTTCCCAGGGGATCACGCTCAACCGCGTCAAACCCAAGGTGGATCATTTGAGCCTGCACATAATCCGCCGCCGCCTTCTCGGCGCCTGAGAAAGCGGGCAAGTGCACCAAGTCTACCAGCAGCCGCAAGGCTTCACTGCTGGCTGTTTCCAGAGGAAGGGTCTGCCTCATGTTACATTTCGTAGGCGCGGGTCGAGCACATCCCGCAGCCCATCCCCCAATAGGTTGAACCCCAACACCGCCAACGAAATCGCCAACCCCGGATAAATGACCACATACGGCGCCTGTTCCATGTATTTGCGCCCATCATTAAGCATCACGCCCCAACTTGCCGCCGGGGGTGGCACGCCTAAGCCCAGGAAACTCAGCGAGGCTTCCACCACAATGGCCGCCGCAAAATAGGTGGTGGTCACCACAATCAGCGGAGCCAGGATATTGGGCAAAATATGGCGGAAGAGGATCAGCCACTCCCGCTGACCAATGCAACGCGCCGCCTCCACATATTCTTTCTCTTTCTCGGACAAAATCGAAGAACGCACAGTGCGGGCGAAGATGGGGATGCGCACAATGGCAATCGCAGTCATGACGGTGACCAACCCCTGGCCAAACGCCGCAACCAGCGCCAGCGCCAGCAGGATGGCAGGGAAGGCATAGATGGCATCCATAATGCTCATCAGCACGGTATCCACCGAGCGGCCGAGGTATCCTGCTGCCATACCCACGAACAACCCCACAATGGTTCCCAACGCCACCGAGACTACCCCAACCTGAAGGGAAATGCGCGCGCCGTAGACCACCCGCGAGAAAATATCCCGTCCTAAATGATCCGTGCCCATAATGTGCGCAGCGCTGGGGGGCTGCAGACGTTCTTTCAAGTGTATCTCCAATGGGTCATAGGGCGCAATGACCTCAGCAAAGATGGCCATGATCACAATGATGACCGTCAGGATAATGCCCACCAGCGCCAAGCGGTGACGCAACAAGCGGAAGAACACCCGTTCGCTGAGGCGACGTTCCCTCAACGCGGGTTCTAATGAAGCAGTTACTCGGGCTTGAATCGTGGTCATAGATCTGCCGGTAGATCCGGGGGCGCCCACTCATTATCGGGCGCCCCCGGCAGAATAACTGTCATTTATCCAACCAAGCTGTGTTTAAGCCTTCCGACGCGTCCATCATCATCAACATTGGGGCGTTGCCCGGGCGATAACCCTTGACGTAGTTACGCCAACCCTCTACCCAGGGTAAGCCCAACACATATATGGTCGCGGCATCCTCCTGAACCAATTGCAGGACCTGCTTGTAGATTTCTTTACGCTTGGCGACATCGGTCTCTGAGATGCCCTTCTCAAGCAGTTCATCCATCTTGGGATTGCTGTAACCACCCACCAGCCAGTTGCCGCTGCTCTTGGGGGTCAAGTAGCCGTAAGGACGATCCGGATCGAAGATGCCGGTCATCGTACCCATCAACAAGTCGTAATCCAGAGCCTTACCACGGGCATTCCAGGCCGCCGCATCCACAATGTCAAACTTCACCTTGAAGCCCACCTGCGAGAGCATGGCGTCAATGATCTCGGCAGCATCCTTCTGGTTGGGCATCAATAACATGGTGATCTCGGTACCCTCTTTCAGCCCGGCCTTCTGGAAGTATTCCTTCGCCTTCTGCAAATCCGGCTTGATCATCGGTACATCCAGATACCACGTGTCCTCGGGCACAAAAGGCTGGTTGTGCACCTGGCCGAGGCCGAAATAAACCGCCTCATTGTAGGCCTCGCGGTCAAAAGCGTACTGCACCGCCATGCGCGCGTTGAGATCGTTGAATGGCGGGCGGGTGTGATTCATGACCAAGCGTGCCCCGGAGTTGAAGTAATACACAACAACCGTAAAGTTCGGATCGGGGTTCTCTAGCAGGCGCTTAACGTCCGCCAATGGCAATTCCTCGGTCATATCCACCTCGCCGGTGCGCAAGGCATTCAGGCGTACCACCGGATCGGTAATGACTTTGAGCACTACACCGTCCAGGTAAGGCTCGCCCTGCTTCCAGTATTGATCAAAGCGCTTGAGGGTGTAAGACTCGCCAGGTTTGTAGGAATCGAGCATGAACGGACCAGTACCAATCAGTTTGGTCACATTGCCTTCAGCATCATAACTATCGCGGTGGATAATGCCGGCACGGTTGAGCAAAGCCAAATAGGAGAGGAACGGCCCAGCACCTTTCTCGATGGTTACTTTAATGGTGAGTGGGTCAATGACCTCAGACTTCAGGCCAATATTGACAAAGGTGCTGCGCAGTGCCGCGCCGGATTTTTCATCCAGGATGCGATCAAAGATCCACTTTACATCCTCCGCGGTCAAATCGGCTCCGTTGTGGAATTTGACCCCTGGACGCAGGTGGAAAGTCCACTCCTTACCATCCGGCGATGTTTCCCACCGTTCGGCCAGGACGCCGACGAACTTGCCGGTGCGATCTGCCGCCACCAACTGCTGCACCACCAGACCATTCAAGCGGATATCCCCGTACTGAATCGCTTTGAGCGGGTCAAGCGTGGTGACGTCTTCCTTCATTGCAAAGGTGATAACGCCACCATACTTTGGTCCTGCCGCCGGGGCTTCGGTTGTTGCGGCTTCTTGGGGTGGTGTGGTTGGGGGCAGGGTAGCAGGCGGTTGTTCGGGGGGTGTGGTGGGCGCGGGGGTCGCCGCCGGCTGGCAGGCGCTGAGCATCAACACCAGCGCCACCATCAGGGTGAACCACTTCAGATATTTTTGTTTCATTTCGGCCTCCTTCTCCTTAGTTCAGATTTTTGAGCAGAGCCTCGCATGGCTCTTTACTCCAAGCGAATACGCGGGTCTATGAGGGTGTAAACGAAATCTACCACCAGGTTGACCAGGACCACCATGACGGCCACCGCTAAAATCACCCCCTGAACGACCGGGTAATCGCGGGCGAAAATGCTATCCACAACCAGCAGTCCAATGCCAGGCCAGGCAAACACAGTCTCCACCACTACCGCCCCGCCGATGAGAAAAGCCAGTTGCAAGCCGATCATTGTGACCGTGGGAATAAGCGCATTGCGTAAGGCATGTTCCCACAGCACCTTACGTTCCGGCAAACCCATGCCCCGCGCTGTGCGCACGTAGTCCTTGCCCAGTTCTTCCAACAGGCTGGAGCGGGTCAGGCGGGTAGTTGTACCGGCCAACGACCAACCCAACGTAATCGCCGGTAAGATGAGATGACGCACAAACTTCCCCACGCCTTCCTGGGGTGGCACATATCCAATGGAGGGCAACCATCCCAACACAATCGCGAACAGCAGAACCAACATGATACCTGACCAGAACTGCGGCAGAGAAATGCCCAGGATGGCAAAACCAATCGCTCCCAAATCGGCCCAGGAATTACGTTTTACCGCCGAGATAATTCCCAAAGGAATCGCCAGGACGACGGAGAATAACAACGCTGCCAGCGAGAGGTAAAGCGTCGCTGGCAACCGTTGCAAAATCAGATCGAGGACCGGCATCTGCGCCCGATACGAGCGACCTAGGTCGCCGCTCAGGGCCCGCCCCAACCATTTGACGTATTGCACCACCAGAGGTTAATCTAACCCCAGGCTGCGTTCCAGGGCTGCCCGCCGCGCCGGGTCCAAGCCCTCAGCACCATACATGACATCCACCGGATCGCCCGGCACCATACGGATCAACAAAAAGACGATCACGGTCATGATGAAAAATACCGGTACCAGAGCCAACGCTCTGCGGATAAAATACCTTAGCACGTTATACTCCAACTTGTAGCATTGTGTCGGCTTGGGAAGAACACCGGGGGACAATTTCATTATAAGAAAAACATGGACTGAGTCAATATGTCAGACAAAATTAGTGACGAATGTCATACTCGCTTAAACGTAACCCCTACCCAGGTACGCGGTTTCATCTTAAAATGTCCACACAATCACCATTTCAGGAGGGGACGGCATGCAAGCCCTGAAAGAACGCATCCTCAAAGAGGGTAAGAATTTGGGGGGTGGCATTCTCAAAGTAGATAATTTCATCAATCACCAGGTGGATCCCCAACTCATGGATGCCTGTGGCGCCGAACTGGCACGGCGTTTTGCCCACGTGCGGCCCACCCGGGTGCTCACCGCCGAGATTTCAGGGATCGCACCTGCCCTGACCACCGCTATGCACCTGGGGATACCGGTGGTCTATGCACGCAAAAGCAAGCCCATCACGATGCCCAATCAGGTTTACCTGACCATTGCCCCCTCCCACACCAAAGGGCAGATGGTTGAACTGATCGTTTCGCCAGAATACCTTAAGCCGGGCGAGCGGGTACTGATCATTGACGACTTTCTTGCTACCGGCCAAACCATCCTGGGCTTGGTGCGCTTGACCGAAGCCGCCGGCGCCACCGTGGTCGGGATCGGCACCCTGATTGAAAAAACGTTTGAGGGCGGTCGCAAAGCCCTAGAACACCTAGGAGTGCCCATCGAGTCGCTGGCCGTCATCACGTCTATGGAAAACGGACAAATCCTTCTTGCACCATGAGTACCAGTATCGCCATCCTCGATTTTGGTTCTCAATACACCCAACTGATCGCCCGACGGGTGCGTGAATTGCAGGTGTATTGCGAACTCTTTCCGTGGGACGCCCCCGCCGAAGAGGTCATGGCGTTGCAACCTGCGGGCTTCATTCTATCGGGAGGTCCGGCCTCAGTCTATGCCCCTGGCGCCCCTCAAATCCCGGCCTATGTCCTGGCATCAGGACGCCCCATCTTGGGTATCTGCTACGGGATGCAGGCGCTTGCCCATGCCCTTGGAGGAAACGTCGCTCCAGCTCCCGAACGCGAATACGGCCCAGCCGAGATCGAAACCGTCCTTCCCAACCCGCTGCTCCCGCCCGGGCGGCAGCGCGTCTGGATGTCGCACGGTGATCGGATCGAAACCCTGCCGCCGGGGTTCAATACCCTGGCGTGCAGTCCAAATAGTCCTATCGCCGCCATGGGTGACCTGGATCGCCGCTACTATGGCGTGCAGTTTCACCCGGAGGTTCATCACACGCCCGGCGGTAGAGAGATTTTGCGCCGCTTTGTCGTGGATATTTGCGGCGCCACCCCCGATTGGACCCCCGAGTCCATCATCTCTCAGGCCGTTGAGCGCATTCGCGCCCAGGTTGGCCATGAGCGCGCCTTGGCCGCGGTCAGCGGCGGCGTGGATTCCAGCGTGGCTGCCGCGTTGGTGCAACGTGCCATCGGTGACCGATTGATCGCCGTTTTTGTGGATACCGGTCTGCTTCGTCAGGGGGAACGCGAGCAGGTCGAGACGGCGTTTCGCCACACCTTGGGCGCCAATCTGATCGTGGTAGACGCTGCCGAGACCTTTCTCAAGGCACTAAAAGGGATCACCGACCCCGAGGAAAAACGGCGCATCATCGGCGAGACGTTCATCCGCGTTTTTGAACGGGAAGCACGCCGCTTAGGGACGATTCGCTTCCTGGTGCAGGGCACCATCTACCCCGATGTGGTCGAGTCTCGCGCTCCCGACCGCGCCCACGCCCAGCGTATCAAGACCCACCACAACGTCGGTGGCCTGCCCCCTGATCTCAATTTCGAATTGGTAGAACCCCTGCGCTATTTGTTTAAAGATGAAGTCCGCCGCATTGGCGAAGCGTTAGGATTGCCCTCAGCGATGGTGTGGCGTCAGCCCTTCCCCGGACCGGGTTTGGCGGTGCGCTGTTTGGGTGAAATCACCGCCGAGCGTTTGGCCCGTCTGCGCGCGGCCGACGCGATTTTCACCACTGAATTGGAACGCGCCGGGTTGTTGCAGCGGCGCCTGGGTGAGGACGAATCCGCCGCAGTCGCACAGGCCTTTGCGGTGCTTCTCCCGGTGCAATCGGTCGGCGTTATGGGTGACCAACGCACCTACCAGGACGTGGTTGCCTTACGCGCTGTGACCACCCAAGATTTCATGACTGCTCACTGGGCCCGTTTGCCCGCAGACCTGCTCGAACGGGTCGCTAATCGTATCGTCAACGAAGTGGACGGGATCAACCGCGTCGTGTATGATATTACCAGTAAGCCTCCCGCAACCATTGAATGGGAATAAGCCCCCGAATTTACACTCCAAAAATCCCTGATGGCCCTTCCCCTTTTTTGCCAGTCTAGGTCTCGGTGGTTGCCTTTCATTAGCCTGGCAATCGCCACCACGCTCTCACTGATGAGCCCACTTAGCCGTACCAAGGCTCAGGTGGCGGATCGCGTCCTCATTCGCCAGGTGGATCGTTCCGCATTTCCCACCATAAGCCTCTATGTTGAGGCTTATGATACCAACGGACAGTTTATCCAGAACCTAAACCCGGAAAATATCACCATCCTGGAAAACAATCAACCACGCCCCCTTCTGAGTCTGACTTCCCTTAGCCCCGGCGTCCACCTCATCCTGGTCTTTAATTACGGTCCGGAGTGGAGCGTTGCCTACGCCCAGCGCTCCCGCTTCCAATATCTGCGCCAGCACTGGTTGGCCTGGGCGCAGGCACAACCTACCCCCACCAGCGACCGCCTCAGCTTGATTACCAACAGTGGGCTGCAATTGGTGCGCAGCAATGACCCGGCCCGCTGGGCTGACTGGCTGGAATCTGCCCGCCCCGACCTGCAACGCGAAGTGAGCTCTCTCAATGGGTTAGTACGTGCGCTCGACCTGGCTGCCACCACTGATTCAGATAGCTCCCAACACCCAATCATTTTCTTCCTCACCGCCCCGTTACCCGCGACAGCGTTACCAGCCCTGGCTGATCTGGGCCAGCGCGCACAAACCCTGGGTGTGCCCATCCACGTTTGGATGATTGCCCATGCTCGTGCGCCGACCCGCCTGCCGCAAAACTACACCGCGCTGAACGACTTGGCCGTCCAAAGCGGTGGCCAGTTCACCCTTTTCAGCGGGCCGGAGCCCTTGCCCGACCCCGAGCCCATACTACAACCGTTGCGCTATAGGTACCGCTTGACTTATCTCTCTGGCCTCACGACCAGCGGCACCCATGCGCTTAGCGTGCGCCTCAACCACGAAGGGATGACGGTAGAATCGGAACCCGTATCGTTCGATCTTACCGTGCTCCCTCCGAATCCAATCTTCTTGTCACCCCCAGCCCAGATCACGCGCACCTGGGAAAGCCGTTCAGAACAACCCGGACGTCATCTCGCGCCCTCAACGTACGCTTTTTCCTTCATCACCGAATTCCCCGACCAACACCCCCGTCCCCTCCGCGCCGCTCGACTCTTCATCAATGACACACTGGTAACCGAACGTTTAGAGCCCCCATTTGAGGTCCTAGAATGGCCACTTGAAGAGATCACCACCAACGGGCGCTATCGCGTTCGGATTGAGGTCGCGGACAGCCTCGGCCTCAAGGGACAGAGTCAGGACTGGCCCATCGAGGTGATCGTGGCCGAACCCCCGCGTAGCCCTCTCGAACAAACCTGGCAGCGTCTCTCCTCACCGGAAGTCATCCCCTTCTGGGTAGTTCTCCTGAGCGCAGCGACTTTGGGGCTTTTCCTCTGGCGTTGGCGTGCCTACCGCCGCCTGACCCAGCCCCTTTATGCACGTTGGACCGCTAGGCAGCACAGCAAAACTGCCCCACCCGCCGCTTCTTCGTCTTTAATGACTCTATCCCCCCTTGCTGCACCCCCTGCGACGGCTTCAGCCTGGCTGGTGTGGTTGAATCCAAATGAAGTGTCGTTCTTCTTCCTTCGTGATGAGACAGCCGTGCCCCCTACTGAAAAACGCTTCTATCCCTTGCATCAGACAGAAGTCACTTTGGGCAGCGATCGCCAACGCGCAACCGTATGGATTCCCCATCCCAGTGTGGAAGGCATACACGCCCATCTCACTTTCGGTCCGGAGGGTTACCGACTGACCGATGCCGGTACAATCGCCGGCACCTGGCTAAACGGCGCGCCGCTTTCCCCAGGGGGAGCGTGGCTGGTTCACGGAGATATCATCCACATCGGGAGTGTGGCGCTGCGTTTTGAGAACGCCACTTCCAGCTCCCAACCTTATCCTACGTTACATCCTTACGAGGAAATGCCATGATTCGCCTGCCTCACCCGCACCTTCCGGTGGTAACCCTTTCGGATCGCGGGCGTCAGCGCCAGAATAACGAAGATCGTCTACGGGTCAGCGGGCTGGCCAGGACGCATACCCCTGAGCAACCTTTCCTGCTGGCAGTGCTGGCAGACGGTATGGGTGGGCACCAAGCGGGCGAGGTGGCAGCCGAACTGGCGGTGACCAAGGTCGAGGAATTCGTGATCGAACATGGAGACACTCTCCCACCAATCCCGCTTTTGGTTGAAGCCCTGCGCTACGCCAGTCAGATCATTTATACCCAAGGACAACGCAATCCTGATCAGAACGGAATGGGCGCCACCTGCACCTGCGCCTTAATTCAAGAGAAGCATCTCTATATTGCCAACGTGGGCGATTCTCGGGTGTATCTGATTCGCGATGGACACCCCTATCGCTTAAGCGTTGATCACACGTGGGTGCAAGAGGCACTGGATAATGGTTGGATCACCCGCGAAGAGGCAATCCATCATCCTCAGGCGCATATGATTCGCCAATTTCTTGGTTCGGCTAATCCGCCCGAGGTTGACGTACGCTTACGCCTTTCCGCTCAGGAAAGCGATCAGCAATCCCATGCCAACCAGGGACTCCTTCTGGAGTCGGGAGATGTTGTGCTCTTGTGCAGCGATGGTTTGAGTGACTTAGTGGAAGATGAAGAAATGGCTTACCTGCTTACCCATCGGCCGTCGGAAAGCGCAACCAGGTTGCTGGTTGACCTGGCCAATCAGCGCGGCGGTCATGACAATATCTCTCTGATTGTGATCAGCGTGCCTTAATCCACCCCGTCCAGCACACCTGCGGCTTGCGCTCGGGCCAGGATGCCCTCGGCGCGGCGGATGACCGGGCGATCCACCATCTGCCCTTGCCAGGCAAACGCCCCTTTGCCCTGGGCTTGATGAGCTTCAAAGGCAGCCAGCAGTTCTCGCGCCCATGCAATCTCTTCAGGAGAGGGAGTGAAAGCGACTTGCACCGGCGATACCTGATTGGGATGGATTATTTGCTTGCCGTTAAACCCCAACGTCGCACCGCGTTCTGCCTCCTGGCGCACCCAATCCACATCCTGGAAGTCTACCGTCACCCAATCTATGGCTTGCAAGCCGAATGCGGCTGCATGCATAACCAGGGTGCTACGAGCATGAAAAAGTTCCCAGCCCTCACGGGTGCGCTTGACCCCTAATTCAGCCGCTAAATCCTCTGCGCCGAAAATCAGTGCCTCCAGGCGAGGCGTGACTTGGCAAATCTCAGGCAGGTGCAGAAACGCACGCGCTCGTTCAATGATCGCCAACACAACTATGGTCCCCAGCGGCCAGCCTGCACGCTGCTCGGCGGCCTGAATGTGCGCCTCTACCCAGCGCAAATCTTCCGCCGCGAGCACCTTCGGTAGCACTATTCCATCGGGTCGAGCCGGTAACACTGCGGCCAAATCCGCCTCGGCCCAACCACTCTCCAAGCCGTTGATGCGCACCAGGCGCTCAGCCCGGCCAAAATCCAGCGTGGTCAGTGCTTGAACGATGTTGTGGCGCGCTTCCTCTTTGCGATTCTGCGCGACCCCATCTTCCAAATCCAGGCATACACAATCCACGCCCAGCGTGGTCGCTTTTTGAATCTTACGCCAGTCATCGGCTGGAACATATAAGAGCGCCCGTCGCGCCCGCACGGCCCACCTCCTGTGTCATTTTCTAACCCAAGATGAATTATAATGCTAAGCACCTCCTCACCTTTCGCCCAGAGGAAGAGGTAGCCCCAATAGGACAATCTATGCCGGACGAATCAACCTTAGAGTTCTTGAAACATCTCAATGCCGAGCAATACCGCGCTGTAACTGCGGGAGAAGGCCCCATCCTGGTCCTGGCCGGACCGGGCTCAGGCAAAACGCGCGTCCTAACCCAACGCATTGCCTACCTGGTTAAGGGCATGGGGGTACACCCCCATCACATACTCGCCGTCACCTTCACCAACAAAGCCGCCCGCGAAATGCAGCACCGCCTGGAAGGACTGCTGGGAGAGCAAGCTCAATACCTATGGCTGGGAACGTTTCACGCGATTTGTGCCCGCATCCTACGGCGCGAAGCTGTACATTTACCCTTTGACCACAACTTCGTCATCATGGATGCCGATGACCAGATCGCCCTGGTGCGCCAGGCGCTTAAGGCTCTCAACTTGGATGAAAAACTCTACCGCCCGGCGGGAATTCATGCCACCATCTCCATGGCGAAAAACAACCTGATCGGCCCGGAAGAGTTTACCCCCCGCACCTATCGCGATGAAATTGTCAAGCGCGTCTATCAACGCTATCAGGAATTTTTACGCACCAATAATGCCGTAGATTTCGATGATCTACTGATCGAAACCGTGCGCTTGCTGCGCGATCATCCTCCTATTCTTGAACGTTATGCCGGACGTTTCGAGCATGTCCTGGTGGATGAGTTTCAGGACACCAACCTAGTGCAATACGAGTTACTCAAACTGTTGGCTTCGGTGCACCAAAATGTCTTTGTCGTGGGGGATGAAGATCAGTCTATCTATCGTTGGCGCGGTGCGGATTATCGCAATGTATTACGCTTCGAGTCCGAGTTTCCTAACGTTCAGAAAATTTTGCTGCAGCAAAATTATCGTTCCACCCAAACCGTGTTGGATGCCGCGCAAGGCGTGATTAACCGCAACCACCAGCGCACACCCAAAAAACTATTCTCCGACCGCGGACGGGGTGATCCGATTATTCTGTATGAAGCTGTGGATGAATTCGCTGAGGCCGCATTCGTGGTGGATACCATTCGCCAGTGGATCGAGAGCGGAAAAGCCAAGGGGAGCGACTTTGCGGTCATGTACCGCACCAACGCCCAATCCCGCCTGTTGGAAGAGGCCTTTCTGCGAGCCGGGATCCCTTATCATCTGGTGGGGGCACAGCGCTTCTACGGTCGTCGCGAGGTCAAAGACATTATCGCCTTCCTGCGTTTGGCCCAAAACCCTGAGGATGAAATCAGCTTACTGCGTGTGATCAACGTTCCCCCACGGGGCATCGGTGAGAAAACTCTGGTGGCGCTGCAGTTATTGGCACGCGAAACCCACCTTGCCCCGGGGCGTTTGCTTATTGAATTGGGCGAAAAAGGGCACGACTCACCTTACTGGACGCGCTTTCCCGGGCGGAGTGCCATGGTGTTGGCTGATTTCGGCGCCCTGCTGGCTAAATGGCATCAGGCGCGCGAAACCCTCTCGCTAATCGAACTCTTTGACCGCATCTTGACCGATCTCGCTTATGAACCGTATATCAACGATGGCAGCGAAGAAGGGCAGGATCGCTGGGAGAATGTGCAGGAATTGCGCCGATTGGCATTCGAGTATCGTGAACGCGGCCTGAGCGCTTTCTTGGAAGACCTGGCGCTGGTCTCGGATCAAGACACCCTGCCTCAGGATCAAAATGCCCCCACTCTGCTCACCCTGCATGCGGCAAAAGGGCTGGAATTTCCTCAAGTCTTCATCGTGGGATTGGATGAGGGACTACTACCCCACACCCGCTCGCGCGATGACCCTGAGGAGTTGGCCGAGGAACGTCGCTTGTTTTACGTTGGCCTGACCCGGGCCAAAGACCGCCTCTACCTGGTACGCGCCTTGCGCCGCAGTTCGTTTGGATATCACGAAACCCAGGAACCCTCACGGTTTTTGGAAGATATTGATGAACGACTCATCCGGCGTCAGGGTTTTCGCCAAATCCGCGCCACCTCTACGACCTGGACCGCCGAACGCACCCCTAGCGTTCGCCCCCCCTCCTCCCCCGCCCATGCCGCCATTCTTCAGCCGCGTTACCGGCCCGGGCAACGGGTGCGGCATCCCACGTGGGGCGAGGGCATGGTCGTGGACAGCCGCATCCAGGAAGACGGCGAGGAAACCGTAGATGTATTCTTCGAAAGCGTAGGGTTCAAGCGTGTGATCGCATCCATCGCCCGCCTGGAAGCCATCAACTCTGACTAGGGAGACAATAGCGCCCAAAGAGCCGGCGCGCCAGCGCTGGTACCCTTTGATGGCGCAATATCGACACAAGTAACGAGAAAAATCGCGCCAGTTGCCCACCGACCTGCGTTCAGGTGAACGGATCTGGATGAGGGGGCGCACATCCAGTTTTCCAATGCGCACCAATTTTTACACTACTCCGCACGCCTGCAATTCTCGTTTACCTTCAGCGGCTATCTTCGAACCGAAATGGCTGGCTCAGAAGACGTAAACGCGATCAAGCCTTGGACCACCCGGACCAGCGCATCCATATCACGTGGCAGGTCTCCGATCTCACAGTGTATACCCCGGAATCGGACATTTTTACCAATTGCGTAAAACGCCTTTTCATCCTTAATTCCCATGTTGGCCTCAAGAAACAAAAGTGCCTTGTACATCCATGATCAGCCTGTCGAGACAGGGTAATTTGGGAGATCTTTCCCCTTTGCTGGTACAAGGTTCACCTCTTGTATTTATGACAAATAAGACTATAATAGTGATAGTTATTAAATTCACAATCTTGCTAATCACAGGCCCAGGAGGCTCTGATGGGAAAACCTGATTCTTCTTACCCTCATATTGTGATTGTCGGTGCCGGTTTCGGTGGGCTTCGTGCCGCACAGGCTTTAGCCAATGCGCCGGTGCGGGTCACACTTATTGACCGCCGTAATTACCACCTCTTTCAGCCGTTGCTCTATCAGGTCGCCAGTGCCGGCTTATCCCCGGAAGACATCGCGTATCCCTTACGCAGCATCTTTCGCCACCAGCAGAACCTGAATTTTGTGATGGCCGAGGTGCAACAGATTGATCTGGATAACAACCGTGTGCTGACGACCAGTGGTGGGATAATTCCTTATGACTATCTCATTCTTGCCACCGGCAGTGTTACCAACACGTTTGGGATGCCGAACCTTAACCGCTATGCGTTCGGGCTCAAGGATCTTGATGATGCCCTGGCAATCCGTAGTCATGTCCTGAGTCAGTTTGAACTGGCCACCCAGACAGCCGATTCTGCCCAACGTCAAGCCATGTTGACCTTTGTGGTGGTAGGGGGTGGGCCGACCGGGGTGGAATGCGCCGGAGCGCTAGCCGAGTTGATCCGTCTGGTGTTACGTAAGGACTATCCTGACCTCAACCTGTGTCAGGCCCGCGTGGTGCTGTTAGAGGCCACCGATCGCCTGTTGGGCAACTTGCCGCCCGACCTGGGCCAAGCCGCCCAGAGTGCACTGGCCCAAAAAGGGGTCGAAGTCTGGCTAAAGGCTCAGGTGCAAGACTACGATGGTCAACGGGTCTATCTGAACGACGGGCGTATCCTTCCTGTCCAGACCTTGATCTGGGCCGCTGGGGTGCAGGCCGCCGAACTAGCCCAGACCTTACCCCTGGCGTTGGGCAGTCAAAAACGCGTGCACGTCCTGCCCACATTACAAGCGCCGGGCTATCCGCACGTTTTTATCATCGGCGACGCCGCCTACTTGGAAGACGAACACGGCCAACCCTTACCCATGATGGCACCGGTCGCGATGCAACAAGGGGAACACGCCGCTCACAACATCCTCCATGCCTTGCGTGGTGAGCCTCTCCAACCTTTTCGCTACCGCAATTTGGGCAGCATGGCCACCATTGGCCGCAACCAGGCAGTTGCAACGCTCTTCGGCCTTCACCTCACAGGGTTCATTGCCTGGGTCATCTGGCTCTTCGTACACCTGATGCAACTGGTAGGCTTTCGCAACCGCCTAGTGGTGCTCATCAACTGGGCGTGGGAATATTTCCGCTTTGAACGCGCTGCCCGGTTGATATATCCAATGCCACAGGCACATTCCGTCCCGGGCACAACCATCACGCCCCCGGACGAAAAGGCACCGGCAGCGGTTATTGCGACCACCTACAACCTCAATTAACGCCCCCTTCCCCCTACCCCTTACCTTCCAGCACCGCCTCCGGTTCGGCCTGTGTTGGCGCGCTTTCAGTGGTTGTGTGGGCCGGAGACGTGGTTGGATTGACGCGACTGAGAACGAGGAAAAGGATAACCCCCATGAATCCGATCAGTCCCCCTCCGTACCAGATATACTGGGGACCAAGGTGATCGTTCAACAATCCTCCTAGCACCGGCCCGATCCCAGACGCCACGCCCCAGGTCAGGCCATAGATGCTCATATAGCGGCCACGCATATCCTCTGGCGCGCGCCCGGCGACGTAGGTGGTCGAGGTGGGGATCAGGATCAATTCCCCAATCGTCATCACCACCATGCTGAGCCAAAAGGCCCAGAAATCTCGTCCCCAGGCGATGCTGGTTACTGCAGAGGCATAAAAGAGCGATCCTATCGCCAGCACCGGTAACGGCGCAAAACGCTTGGTGATCAGGGTGACCGGGATCTGGAAGAAAACCACCATTAATGCATTCGTTGTAGGAATCCAGCCATAGCGGCTTTCAGGCAGGCCGAAGTTCTGTTTGGTGTAAACCGAGAGCAAGACCCACAGGATCGCAGCAGAAATCTGGGTCAGGGTAAAGGTAAAAACGAAAGCCAGGAATGCCCGATCGCGGAGCACCCGCCCATAACCCCCAAAACGTTCACGCGGTAGCGGGTCAACGGCCTCACGGCCGGCTGCCTCCCGCCCATGGCGACGCGGTAGGGTCTCGCGAGCACGCAGGGCGATCAAAAGGCCATATAGGCTCATCCCAGTCGCGGCGCAGAGGAATGCAATGCTATAGGATAAACTGGCGATGAACCCACCCACCGCCGGTCCAATGGCAACCCCCAGATTATTGCTCAACCGCAACATGGAATACGCCTCGGCCCGGTGCTCGGCCGGGATTAAATCCGCCATCATGGCATCTGCCCCAATCCGGTAGAGGGGATTGAAGAAACCTTGCAGCGCCATCAGCCCGGCAAAGGCCGAATAAGATTGGGCTTGGCTCATCAGCACATAACCCATACCGTTCATCACCAGACTGATCACCATGACCCACTTGCGGCCCAGATAATCCACAATCGGGCCGGCAATGAAGGAAGCTCCCAGTCCCACTGTCGCATTCAACGTGATCAGACCCGCCGCTGAAGTCAAAGGCAAATGTAAACGTTCGCTGATGTAGATCATCAGAAATGGCCAAATCATGCTAGAGCCCACGGTGCTGATAAACATCCCCACAAACATCAGCCAAAACTGCCGTGGGTAAGGGGTTTTGAAGGCACGCCATAATGCTTGCATCGTTGTCATCCCCAACACAACAAGTTTTGAACCTAAAATCACCACTTGCTTAGCCCGGGTGGTGCTAGCAAATTTTACACCCTCTTGCCATTAGTGATACAATAAAGGCCAAGATTGGGTAAGGAGGCGTTATGGTAAGCCAGGATTTATTAGACATCTTACGCTGCCCAGCCTGCGTACGCGAACGTGAGGGGTTGCTTGACCTGGTTCGTGAGACATGGCTGGTGTGCCGTGATTGTGGTCGCAAATACCCGATTGTTGAGGACATCCCGGTCATGCTTATAGACGAAGGAAGCAAATGGATGAACACCGCGGTGGATGACCTACCGGTGCCACCCCCACCACCCGTCTGATCTGGCATCCATCTTGCACCCCAAGATAAGGATGTAGATTTCAACTCAAGGGATAGAAAGCCTTATGTCGCAATTGCGTACTCGCACCTTTCCGCGTCGTTTCCACCTTGATCGTCTAACGCTGATTGTGCTCATTGTGTTCATCATCCTGGCCATGGTTACCGGATGGACAGCTTTTTCTCTGGCGCGCAATCTATTCCGCTCTTGGACCATGACCAACCTGGGTGGTGTGCCGGTTGGGCCCACTGCTGCCGGCACGCCCGGTGCGGCGGCCAACATTCCTCTGAATCAACCTCTGCAGGAAAATGGCCCTGCCCCTGAACCCTGGGATGGTAAAAGCCGGGTCACCGTACTGGTGATGGGTCTGGATTACCGCGATTGGGAAGCCGGCGAGACACCCCGAACCGACACCATGATGCTACTCACGCTCGATCCCCTCACCCGCACCGCCGGAATGCTCTCCATTCCCCGCGATATGTGGGTCAATATCCCCGGGTTCGATTACGGCAAGATTAACACAGCCTACTTCTTGGGTGAGACCTACAAACTGCCTGGCGGTGGGCCGGGGTTAGCTGTGGAAACGGTGCGCCAGTTCCTGGGAGTTCCGATCAATTATTACGCCCAAATTGACTTCTACGCCTTCGAACGCTTCATAGATGAAATTGGCGGGGTTAAATTGCGCATAAAAGAACCCATCACCCTCTATCCCACCGGGAACCGCCCCAAGGTACACTTAGAACCCGGGGTTTACTCCGTGGGTGGCGACCTGGCGCTGGCTTATGCCCGCAACCGCTATACGGAAGGGGGGGACTTCGATCGCGCCCGCCGTCAGCAAGAGGTCATCATGGCCATTCGTGACCGTATCTTGCAATATGATCAGATTCCCAAACTGGTCGCAAAAGCCCCCATCCTCTATAACGAACTCTCGTCAGGCATTCGCACTAATATGAGCTTGCAAGAAGCAATTCAACTGGCCTGGCTGGCGGTGCAGATTCCGCCTGAGAATATCAAGCGCGGCGTTATCGGCCCAAATGCGGTGGAAATGGCTACCTCACCCGATGGGTTGGACATCCTGATCCCTATCCCGGATCAAATCCGTTTGATTCGAGACGAAGTATTCTCAACCAACGGCGCGGTTGGGCCGGCAGCGGTGGCTGAGGATCCCAAAGCTCTGATGCAGGCCGAGAATGCGCGTGTGGTCGTGCAAAATGGGACTGCGGTGGCCGGATTGGCGGGACGTACCGCGGAATTTCTGCGCAACGAGGGGGTCAACGTGGTGCAGGAAACCAACGCCGATAACCTTTACAGCCAGACGACGATCTTTCTCTACAGCCCTAAGCCCTATACTCTGAATTACCTCGTTAGCGTAATGCAGTTACAGAACCCACGCGTCTATAATCGCTACGACCCCAATGCCGAAGTGGACATTGCCATTGCCCTTGGAAGCGACTGGGCGCAAAGCAATGTGATGCCTTGAAACCTTGCGCTGACGGGTTATAAAAACTGCGCTGCCGGCCAGAAACAACCGGCAGCGCTTTTTATCGGTTGTCCAAATAACCTAGAAGCCCTCTAACTTGGAGAAGTCGGCAACCCCATCAGCCAGGGCTACAATACGCTGGAGCAACCCCAAGCGATTGGCGCGCAAGGCCGGGTCCTCAGCCATGACCAACACCTCATCGAAGAAACGGTTGATCACCGGGATCATGGGCAGGAATACCTTGAAGAAATCCTCCACACTCCCCGGACGGCGCGAAGTCACCTCGGCCTGCAACAACGCCGAAAGCAGGTGCTTCTCCGCCGGTTCAACAAACTGTTCAGAATCAATCGCATAACGCTCGCGCTGATCACGGGTGATGCGCACACAGCGAGCATAAGCCGGCAAGATGGTGTTCCAGTCGGGGCGATTGACCCACTGCGTTAGTTCGCGCACCGCACGTGCGGCCGCGGCGGGATTATGCCCCTGCGCCGCCAGCACCGCCGCAACCACATCATAGCGGTAGCCCTGTTCCAACAACTCGCTTTGCAAGCGCCCGATAATAAAGTCCAGGCATTCTGCTTTAGCCTCAGCGGTCACCGCGACCGGTAAGCCGTGTGCCGCCGCTTCCAACCCTTGGCACAGGTCAAAATCCAGGTTCCAGTGAATCAGATTTTGCACCAGACCCAATGCCGCACGCCGCAGGGCGAATGGATCTTTGGTACCAGTCGGTGCCAGCCCTACTGCAAATAGCCCCATCAGGGTATCCAAGCGGTCAGCCAGGCCTAACACCAGCCCCGCTGGCGTCTCGGGATAGCGGTCGCCGGCAAAGCGCGGCAGGTAAGCCTCAAAGATCGCCTCGGCTACAGCAGGAGGCTCACCACTTTGGAGCGCGTAATACCGCCCCATCACCCCCTGTAATGAGGTCATCTCGACCACCATATGAGTGACCAAATCGGCTTTGCACAGGTGGGCGGCACGGCGCACCGCAGCAGCATCTGCGGATTCAAGCCCAATCATCGGGATCAAGTGCTCTACCAGGGCCTCAATGCGTTGGGTCTTATCCAGCATAGAGCCGAGTTTCGTCTGGAAGGTGAGCGTACTTAGCCGCGGTAGATAATACTCTAGCGGGTGCTTGAGGTCTTCACGGATGAAGTACGCCGCATCGGCAAAGCGGGCGCGAATCACCTGCTCGTTCCCATCGGTGACGATATCCAGCCCTTCCCTACCACCGTTGCGCACGGCAATAAAGTAGGGTAAGAGGCGCCCCTCGCGGGTATAAACGGGGAAGTAACGCTGATGTTTCTTCATCACCGATACCAGCACCTCTTCCGGCAGGCGCAGGTAATCGGGATCGAACGAACCGCGCAGTGCCGTGGGGGCTTCCACCAGGTGGGTCACCTCGTTGAGCACTGCCTCGTCCAGGTGCTCGGGGTCACCCCCTACCTCGGCGATCAATGCCCGAGCCTGCTCAGCGATGCGTGCCTTCCGTTGCTCCGGATCCACAATCACGCCCTGGCGCTCCAGGAAGATGCGATGATCACGGGGATGAGAGAGCGCAAACGTGGCCGGCTCGGCAAAGCGCAACCCCCGCGTCACCCGCCCGCAGACCAGCCCGGCATAGGTGAAAGGTATCACCGTCTCACCAAACAGCGCTACCAACCAGCGAATCGGGCGCGAGAAGGCCACCCCACTGCTGTTCCAACGCATCGAGCGCTCAAAACGCAAATCTGCAATGACTTTGGTTAGCGCCTCGGCCAACACCTCAACCGCCGGACGACCTGATTCACGCACATGGGCGACCACATAACGCCCGCCGTCCATCTCAGCCACGGTAAGCGTGTCGACCGGCACGCCTTTGCTGCGCGCAAACCCTTCTGCCGCTGCGGTGGGGCGTCCTTGGGCATCAAAAGCCCGGTTGGCCGGCGGGCCCTTGACAACCAGGTCACGATCCGGCTGTCGCCCAGCCAAGTCCTCAACCCACACCACAAGGCGACGCGGCGTGCCCCAAACATGGATCGGGCCGTGCGCCAAATGCAACTCGTCCAACAGCGCTGGGATGCCCTCCCGCAGTTGCGCTAAGGCCGCATCCAAATCTGCTGGCGGGAGTTCTTCAGTACCGATTTCAACCAGGAGGGTTTCCCGTTCTGGTAGCGCCTGAGCAGGTTGGGCAGACACGGTGGGCATTTCATTCACCGCCGCCGCAGGTTTGAGCCAGGGGAAGCCCAACGCCTCACGCTGCGCCACATACGCCTCGGCCACGCGGCGGGCCATATCCCGCATGCGGGCAAAGAGGACCTGACGCTCGGTCACACCGACCGCGCCGCGGGTATCCAGCACATTGAAGGTATGGGAGCATTTGAGGACATAATCGTGCGCCGGGAGCACCAACCCCCGCGCCAGAGCGGCTTCGGCTTCGGCCTCGAAGAGCGCGAACATCTGGCGCAAGCGTTCCACATCCGCCACCTCAAAGTAGTAGGTGCTATGCTCGCGCTCCCCTTGCAGGTTCACATCACCATAAGTGCGTTCGGCATTCCATTGAATATCACGGAAGTTACTTACCCGTTGCAACGCCATAGCGATGCGTTCCAGCCCGTAGGTAATTTCGACCGAGACCGGCTCCAACACCATCCCCCCTGCCTGCTGGAAGTAGGTGAACTGGGTGATCTCCAGACCATCCAGCCAGACCTCCCAACCTAATCCCCAGGCACCCAGGGCAGGCGATTCCCAATTGTCTTCGACAAAACGAATGTCGTGTTCGCGCGGATCAATTCCCAACGCCTCTAAGGATCGCAGATAGATCTCCTGCGGATTCCCGGGATCGGGTTTGAGGATAACCTGAAACTGATAGTGCTGCTGCAAGCGGTTAGGGTTCTCGCCATAGCGCCCATCATCCGGGCGGATGGAGGGTTCCACGTAGGCCACGTTCCACGGCTCTGGACCGAGCACGCGCAGGAACGTGGCCGGATTCATCGTCCCCGCTCCCACCTGAGTATAGTAGGGCTGCCAGATCAAGCATCCCTGCTCCGCCCAAAACTGCTGTAATTTCATGATAATAGATTGAAAGTCTAACGCCTTCTTCATACCTTTCAGGCTCCTGTTAGGATAAATCCACTGGTTTTTTGATTATACCAGAGGCGCACAATCCATCCCGGCGGCTCTTATCCGGGTAACCTCAGCCTCGCTTGCGGGTTTTGAGTAACAGAGACTGGATCAAGGAATCGCAAAACCGCGCTATCCTGACACGCGTCCTAGTGTGGTGACGAATAAGGTCATCCAGGATTGCAGACGTTCATCATATTGACGCTAACCCTATAATTCGGTAATCTTGTAAGTGTAACGAAACAAGCGGAGGCGCCGCCGTGCCAATTCTGGCCCACATAAGCCAAACTTGTAGCGGGCATACGACCGGGATGCCCGCTATTATTTTTTCGCGGCGTTATCGTTGCCTCCAGGCCTTCCCCTACTCCCAACACCCACAGGAGAGATGTCTATGACGAGTACGACCAACGCTTTCGAAATGGCACAACGTCAATTCGATCATGTCGCCGAACTCCTCCAACTGGATCCTCAGGTGCGCGAAATTCTGCGCTGGCCCATGCGGGAGTACCATTTCCGCATCCCGGTGCGCATGGATGACGGCACCATACGTGTCTTTCAGGGTTTTCGCGTTCAGCACAACGATGCCCGTGGTCCCTGCAAGGGTGGCATCCGTTTTCACCCCGCCGAAACCATTGATACCGTGCGCGCCCTGGCCACCTGGATGACCTGGAAATGCGCCGTGGTAGACCTGCCGCTCGGCGGTGGCAAGGGTGGTGTTATCGTAGATCCGGCCACGCTTTCGGAAGGCGAAAAAGAGCGTTTGGCACGCGGCTACATTCAGCAAATCTGGCGTAACATTGGCCCACGCCAGGATGTTCCTGCCCCTGATGTGGGCACCAACCCGCAGATGATGGGCTGGATGATGGACGAGTACTCCAAACTGGTTGGGCAGTATACCCCCGGTGTTATCACCGGCAAGCCAGTCGGAGGCGGCGGCTCCCTTGGGCGCACCGAAGCCACCGGTTTCGGCGTCATCTACACCGTGCGCGAAGCCCTCAAGCACCTCAACCTTGACCCCGCTAAGTGCGTCGCCGCCATCCAGGGGTTTGGCAATGTCGCCCAATACGCGGCGGTAGGCTTTACCGAAATCCTGGGTGGGAAGGTGATCTGCGTATCCTATTGGGATCGCGAAGATCGCACCGCTTACACCGTAAGCAAGGCCGATGGCATTGATCCGCGCTTCCTGATGAGCATCACTGATCAATACGGCACGATTGACAAGAGCAAAGCCCGCGCCGCCGGCTATACAATTGAGGGCGGTAACGCCTGGCTGAGCAAGGAAGCCGACGTGCTCATCCCCGCCGCGCTCGAAGGTCAGATCAATGCTGATACCGTGCACCACATCCACGAACGGGTCAAGTTGATCGCCGAGGGCGCCAACGGCCCGACCACCCCCGAGGCCGACGAGATCATTCGCCAGCGTGGCATCTTCATGATCCCCGATTTCCTGTGCAATGCGGGCGGCGTGACGGTATCCTACTTTGAAAGTGTGCAGAACGACATGAATTTCTACTGGACAAAAGAGGAAGTGCTCCAACGCCTGGACACCAAGATGACCCAGGCCTTCCAAGCCGTGCTTGACCTCGCGCTGAAGGAAGGTGTTTTCATGCGCGATGCTGCCTACATGGTTGCAATCACACGCGTGGTCAAAGCCATGGAACTGCGCGGGTGGATATAGACGGGAAACTGTGAAATCCATGAATCCAAAACGAGCGAGGTGCCCCATTGGGGCACCTCGTTTCTTTAACATGTTTGACGCGCATCGTATTGTCAGGTATAATAAAAAAGCCTGCGAGCAACCTTCAGGCGGTTTTACCAATTGATTGGCATGATTTCCTGGAACGGAGGTCATATCGCGCTGGGCAAGTGGGCATGGTGAACGGTTTATCCTTTTGAGAACGCCCTCGGCTGCAAGTGCGGTATGCAGCCGAGTTTTTTGCCCGCGCGCGAATAGATCAAACTTGAACCCGAAAGGAGGTGAGTGCGTTGACCATAGTGATCTTGCGGCCTAACGAAAGCCAGGAACAGCTGCTCAAGCGCTTCCGCAAGAAGGTCGTCAAGAGCGGTGTGCTAAGCACCGTGCGTCGGAAACGTTGGTTCATTTCCAAGAGCGAACTGCGTCGCCTGGAACAGAAGAAGGCCATTCGCCGCATGAAACGCCGCCAGATGTCACGCGCTTCGGAGTAAGCCTTCGTTCATCGGGTTGGTGAAACAGTCTGGAGGTCCTCGATGGCCAAAGAAGAAGAGAAGATTCAGGTGGAAGGCACGATTGTAGAGGCATTGCCGGGCACGCAATTCCGCGTGCGCCTGGATAATGGGCATGAGATCCTGGCATACCTCTCGGGGCGGATGCGCAAGTATTATATCCGTATCCTCCTCGGCGACCGGGTACGGGTGGAAATGTCGCCCTATGATCTCACCCGTGGCCGCATCGTTTATCGCCAAAAGAAGGCCGGCGAACCGGCGCTTGAGGAAGAATAAACCCCACCTGGACTTATTCCTAATCCGTAGGTAGGTGTTCCTAAAAAGGCGGCTTCTTTATCCAGCCGCCTTTTTCTTTCCAACAAAAAATCGCGCAAAAAATGCTGAAGGCTGCCATAAACTGGCAGCCCTCTCTTCCCAGCCCACAACTACCACTAAAGAGTACCCACCCACTCGAACCGGTAAAACTTTATCGCGGGGGCAAGAGCACCGTATCAATCACGTGGATCACACCATTCGTCGTCTTTATGTCCGTCAGGATGACCTGGGCGTCGTTGATGTAGACTTTGCCATCCTGAACTTTGATCGTGACGGGCTTGCCCAACGCGGTATCGGCCTGCTGCAACTTCACCACATCCTCGGCTAACACCCGCCCTGAGATAACATGATAGAGCAAGATGTCCGTGAGTTGCTTCTTATTTGCCGGTTTGAGCAGGTTATCCAGCGTACCAGCGGGTAACTTTGCAAAGGCTTCATCCGTGGGAGCAAAGACGGTAAAGGGGCCTTCACCTTTCAAGGTATCCACCAAGCCCGCAGCCTGAACCGCCGCAACCAGGGTATTGAACTGGTTGAATACCGCAACGTCCACAATATCCTTGGGCAGGATCACCGTGTCGATCACATGGATAACACCGTTGCTGGCCTCAATATCCGTGATGATGATCTGCGCCTCATTGATGTAGGCCTTGCCCATATCCACTTTGAAGAACACAGAGGTACCTAATGCGGTATCCGCGATTAGGCCATCTTTGACCTCGGAAGCCATCACTTTTCCCGGTAATACGTGGTAAAGAAGGATGTTGGTCAATTGTTGCTTGTTCTCCGGCTTGAGCAAGGTTTCTAAGGTTCCCGCGGGCAGTTTGGCAAAAGCATCATCGGTAGGCGCGAACACAGTGAACGGGCCTTCACCCTTCAAAGTATCCACCAAACCTGCAGCTTGTACCGCAGCGACCAGCGTGGTGAAACGCCCATCAGCCGCGGCAATATCCACGATGTCCTTCTTGGCTTCAGCGGTCATGCTAGGGGGCAGAATGACGGTGTCGATGACGTGAATAACGCCGTTGCTGGCCTCGATATCGGTGATGATCACCTGCGCGTCATTGATGAAAACCTTGTCACCTTCAACTTTGATGGTGATAGGCTCACCGGCTACTGTTTGGGCTTCGCTCAGTTTAACCACGTCTGACGCCAAGACCTTTCCCGGAACAACATGGTAAGTCAAAATCTTGACTAGTTGATCTTTGTTCTCGGGTTTGAGCAAATTATCCAGGGTTTCTTTCGGCAGTTTGGCAAAAGCATCGTCGGTAGGTGCGAACACCGTAAAAGGCCCCTCGCCCGATAAAGTTTCAACCAAACCCGCAGCCTGTACTGCGGCGACCAGGGTACTAAACCGGCCATCTGCTACGGCGATATCCACAATAGTTTTGGGTGCCGGAGTTGCTGTTGGGGGAACCGGGGTAGCCGTGGGCATCGGCGGTTGAGTGGGTTCAGGCGTTGCGGCCGGCGCACATGCCGATATTACCAAAACAGCGGCCACTAACAGTAAGAAAATGTGTCTCATCGTGTCCTCTCCTTACAAAAGTATGTTATCGGGTAGTAACAACAATGACATTGTAGCCAGCCGTATAAAGTTAGTCAAACATATAAACGATGTTGTATAATGTTTTTGTAAAGCGTTAAACAAAAAACCTCCCCGCACCGGGGAGGTTTATCATGCAACGCATCAACGGGCTAGTAAATCATTCGATTATCGTAAGTGAGCAGCGCTTTCATGTAGTTGGCGCGTTCAAACGCCGCTGGCTCGGCTACCGCCTGTTGGCTCATACTGCCGATCATCTGCTGCACAGACTGATACTCAAAGGTTTCCATCCATTCCTGCATTTCTTGCAAGATCTCACCAGCCCGTTTAACCCCATGTTTTAGCAAGGCCGAGGTTGTCATGGCCACCTTGGCGCCGGCCATGAGTGCCTTGATCACATCCTGGCCGGTGTGTACCCCGCTGCTCAACGCCATATCTACTGCCACCCGGCCGTAGAGAATTGCAATCCACCGCAACGGCAGGCGCAATTCATCCGAAGTGCTCAACACTAGGCTGGGCACGACTTCCAACGTCTCAATATCAAAATCCGGCTGATAGAAACGATTGAACAGGACCAAACCATTCGCACCAGCCCGGGCTAATTTATGTGCAAAATTGGGCAAAGCCGTAAAGAAGGGGCTGAGTTTCACCGCCAACGGAATGCGGATCTGCTTGCGGATATCGGCCACCAACGCCACATAATTGGCCTCTAATTCTTCCGCCGTCAGGGCTGGGTCAGCGGGAAGATAGTAGAGGTTGAGTTCCAGGGCATCGGCTCCAGCTTCCTGAATCAGGCGCGCGTATTCGATCCAACCGCCGCTGGAAACCCCGTTTAGGCTACCGATGATGGGAATACTTACGCTTTCCTTAGCCTTGCGGATCAGTTCCAGGTAACCCTCCGGGCCAATATTGTAACGTCCTAAATCGGGGAAGTAGGTCAGGGCTTCGGCAAATGAATCGCTGCCGCGGGTCAGATAATGATCCAGTGCCAGGCTTTCATGAACAATTTGCTCTTCAAATAACGAATACATCACCACCGCACTGATACCAGCATCCTCCAGACGACGAATCCCATCCAATTTTTTCGAGAGCGGAGAAGCCGAAGCCACCAGCGGGTTTTTCAATTCCAGACCTAGATATCGGGTTTTCAGATCTACCATACACACCTCCTAAGATCAGGCGAGGGTTCCAGGGATATTTCCTTCGAACCCTCGCCAAATGCCACTCAGTCTTGCGCTAGCGCACTCTCGTGGCCGTTGCCGTTGATCTTCATGACCATTTCGGCCATTTGTTTGTATTGCAACCAACGGCGCTTTACATCTTCCTGCGCGGCTTTGAGTAACATTTCAGCGCGTTGCTCATCACTCTGGGCCAGCATGCGATAACGGGTCTCGTTGTAAACGTAATCAGCCAACGGGACGCTCGGTTCCTTGCTATCCAGGATCAGCGGGTTCTTGCCCTCATCCAGCAACATCGGGTTGTAGCGGAAGAGCGGCCACGCACCCGACTGCACCGCCAGCCGTTGCTGATCCAGACCCTTGCGCATATCAATGCCATGGGCAATGCAATGGCTATAGGCGATGATCAGGGAAGGCCCTTCATAGGCATCGGCTTCCAGAAAAGCCTTTAAGGTATGCTGATCGTTAGCGCCCATAGCAACCTTTGCGACGTAGACGTAGCCATAGGTCATCGCAATCAACCCGAGATCCTTCTTGGGCAAGCCCTTACCGTTAGCCGCGAACTTGGCCACCGCAGCGCGCGGCGTAGACTTTGAGGCTTGTCCGCCGGTATTGGAGTAAACCTCGGTATCCAGGACCAGGATATTGACATCGCGGCCCGAAGCCAAGACATGATCCAAACCACTGTAGCCAATATCGTAAGCCCAACCGTCGCCACCGACGATCCACACGCTCTTGCGCACCAGGAAATCGGCCACGTCCATCAAAAGGCGCGCGCGGAGATCGTTGATCCCAGCCAGGCGCTCTTTGAGCAGCGCAACACGTTGGCGCTGTTCGCGAATGCCGGCCTCACTGCGCTGATCGGCCTTCAGAATCGCATCCACTAATGACTCACCCACTTGCGCGGCCAGGCTCTGGAGCAATTCACGCGCAAACTCGGTTTGTTTATCAATGGTCAGGCGCATGCCCAGACCGAATTCCGCATTATCCTCAAACAGGCTGTTGCTCCAGGCCGGCCCACGTCCTTCGCGGTTGAAGGTCCATGGTGTGGTGGGCAGATTGCCGCCGTAAATTGAAGAGCAGCCGGTCGCATTGGCAACCACGATACGGTCGCCAAAGAGTTGCGACATCAATTTTAGGTAGGGGGTCTCACCACAACCGGCGCACGCCCCGGAGAACTCAAACAGTGGCTCCAGCAGCTGCGAGTTCTTGACCGTCGAGACGCTGATCGCGGTGCGATCTACTTCCGGCAGGGAGAGGAAGAACTCCCAGTTTTCGCGCTCCTGCTCGCGCAGTGGCGGTTGTGGTGCCATGTTGATCGCCTTCAAGCCGACCTGGCTCTTGTTCTTGGCGGGGCAGGCTTCCACACATAACGCACAGCCGGTGCAGTCTTCGGGCGAGACCTGCAAGGTATATCTCATACCCGGAAACTCTTTGAAGCGCGCATCGGTGGACTTGAAGGTTGCCGGGGCGTTCTCAAGGTATTTGGGGTCATAGACCTTCTGGCGGATCACCGCATGCGGACAGACCATCACACATTTACCGCATTGGATACATACCTCAGGATCCCAAACCGGGATTTCGAGGGCAATGTTACGTTTTTCCCACTTGGCCGTCCCGCTGGGGAACGTACCATCCGCCGGCAGTTTGCTGACCGGCAAGCGGTCACCCTCGAAGATCATCATCGGGGCCAGCGTCTCGCGGACAAACTCAGGGGCTTCATCGGCCACTGGCTTGCGGCGGGTGCGGGTGGCAGTGACCTTATCCGGCACTTTCACCTCTTGTAAATGCGCCAGGGCTTGATCCACCGCTGCAAAGTTGCGTTGCACCACCGCCTCACCGCGCTTACCGTAGGTCTTCTGGATGCTCTTCTTGATCTGGGCAATGGCTTCATCTTGTGGCAGCACCCCACTAATGGCGAAGAAGCAGGTCTGCATGATCGTGTTGATGCGCCCGCCCATGCCGGTCTTGTTAGCCACTTCATAGGCGTCAATGACGTAGAAGCGCAGTTTCTTCGCAATGATTTCTTCTTGCACCTCGCGCGGGAGTTCATCCCACACCTTGTCTGCCGGGTAGATGCTGTTGAGCAAGAAGATGCCACCCGGTTTGGCATACTTGAGCACATCCAAGCGCTCCAAGAAGGAAAACTGGTGGCAGGCCACAAAGTTTGCATCCCCTTCCCCGATCAAATAAGGCGCACGGATAGGTTTGGGACCAAAGCGGAGGTGGGAAATGGTGACTGACCCCGATTTCTTAGAGTCGTAGACGAAATAGCCCTGGGCGTAATTATCGGTTTCCTCACCGATGATTTTGATCGAGTTCTTGTTCGCGCTGACCGTGCCGTCCGCGCCCAGGCCAAAGAAGACACAGCGCACCGTCTGCGGATCTTCGATGGAGAAGGAAGGATCATACGATAGGCTCAGACGGGATACATCGTCCTCGATGCCCACTGTAAAGTGATGGCGCGGCTGATCCTTTTGCAGTTCATCGAAGACCGCCTTGACCATAGCCGGGGTGAATTCTTTGGATGAAAGGCCATAGCGACCACCTACGATCATCGGTGCCTGCTTGAATGGTGCAAAGCCTTGGCTTAAGCCCTCATACACCGCCGCGACGACATCTTCATAGAGCGGCTCGCCCGCGGCGCCGGGCTCTTTGGTGCGATCCAACACCGCAATCTTACGCACCGTAGCAGGCAAGGCTTTCATGAGGTGACGCGCCGAGAATGGTCGGTAGAGATGCACGGTGACCACCCCAACCTTCTCGCCACGCTCTATCAAGTAACGGGCCGTCTCCTCGGCTGTCTCGGCCCCAGAGCCCATCAGGATAATCACCCGTTCGGCGTCCGGCGCACCGGCGTAATCAAAGAGGTGATATTGTCGCCCAGTCAATTGTGCAAAGCGATCCATCACCTTTTGCACAATCTCCGGACAGGCTTCATAGTAAGGATTACAGCGCTCGCGGGCTTGGAAGAAGACGTCCGGATTTTGCGCCGTGCCACGGATGAACGGGTGATCCGGGCTGAGCGCGCGGGCACGATGCTGGCTGACCAGTTCGTAATCAATCATCGCCCGCAGGTCGTCCTCGCTCAGAAACTCGATCTTATTGATCTCATGCGAGGTACGGAAGCCATCAAAGAAATGCAGGAACGGCACGCGCGATTCCAGTGTGGCCGCTTGAGCGATCAAGGCATTATCGTGCGCTTCCTGCACCGACCGCGAAGCCAGCAGCGCCCACCCCGTCTGGCGGGTAGCCATCACATCCGAGTGATCCCCGAAAATCGAGAGAGCATGGGTCGCCACCGTGCGGGCTGAGACGTGAATCACCGCTGGTGTCAGTTCGCCAGCGATCTTATACATATTAGGAATCATCAGAAGCAATCCCTGCGAGGCAGTAAACGTGGTGCACAAAGAGCCAGTTTGCAAAGCACCATGGACAGCACCCGCCGCGCCGCCTTCGGATTGCATCTCCACTACCAACGGCACCGTTCCCCAAATGTTGGGGATACGCTTGGCCGACCATTCATCCGCCAACTCACCCATACCCGAAGAAGGGGTGATCGGGTAAATGGCAATCACCTCATTAAGGCGATAAGCAACATGGGCAACAGCCTCATTAGCATCAATTGTGATCACTTGGCGACTCATAGGTTACACTCCCTGTAAATACCTTTGGTATTCAACGTGCTGTGGACAACGCCACGGCACAGATTGCGCGGTCTAGACACAATTCGTTCATTCAAGTTTATCCCCAATCGGAAGTGGGATAAAGTTATATAGGTCACCTTATTTGTGTGCGTCCTGTCACAATTCAACTCGCCCCCTTAAACCTTGCTCTTATTCACCCTAACCCCTCTGGCTGGCATTACCGCAAGTAAGGTTGGGCTAGCAACAAGGCCGCCAACGTCTTGGCATCATGGATCTCACCTCGCTGGGCCATCGCATAGGCGTCTTCTAGGCTTAAGCGGCGCAGGCGCAGGAATTCATCCGCATCGGGGCGCAGGGGATTAGGATAGAGTTCACGGGCCAAGAAGACCACCATGCGCTCGGTGCAATACCCGGGCGCAAGGTAAAAATGCCCCAATTCAATCCATTCTCGCGCCGCATAACCGGTTTCCTCGCGCAGTTCGCGTTCGGCACAGAGAGAGGCTTCCTCTTCGTCTTCCATCACCCCGGCGGGCAATTCCAGCAATTCCTGACCAGCGCCAATCCGGTACTGAGCGACAAACAAAATCTGCCCCTGGGCATCCACCGGCACCACGCTGATTGAATCGCGGTGCTGAACCAAATCATACGGCCGTACACGACCATCCGGCAACCGTACCTGCACCTTAACCACATCAAACGCATGCCCCTGATACTGGGGTACGTGACCGAGAATTTCAAACGTCATGAATCACCTCGAAGTAAGGACAGGACTAAATAGAACAAGCGCGGGTCTGATGGCATTGCCCGCGCTCCCATGGATAAATTGAACCACCTCGGATAAATCGAGGTTAGGGAATTTGCAATACCTGACCTGGTGTTAGGGTATAGGGACTTTGAAGGTTGTTCGCCGCGATGATAGACTCGGGGAATACATCCCCAAAATCGCAGGCAATCGAGTAAATCGTGTCCCCGGCTTTGACTGTGTACTGCGTAGGATGAGGTTTCAGTGCACGGTCACCCGCACTCCACCCACCATCCTGAGGGATCTTCAAGACAGTACCGGCGGCAGGACGTGAATTCATCGTCAAGCCGTTCGCCTCAAAAAAGGTGTTGATGTCCAGATTGTAGCGACGGGCGATGCATAGCGGCCACTCGCCTGATTGCAGGGTGTAGGTGGCAGGACGCGTGGGCGTGGGGATGATCACCGGTGTGTTGGTCGGTGCAGGGGTTGGAGAAGGTGTTTCAACGACCATCGGCGTTGCCAGCCCGCCCTGAGGCGTCGGCATAGCCATCTGGGTTTGCTGTGCTACTTCCGTCATCCGCTGTGCCACGTCCACCGGGAACGGAATTTCCTCCGAAGTAGGCGTAGCCAGGGCCGTGGGCGAGGTGGAGGCCGAACGGGTACACCCTGAGACCACTAGCATTGCCAGGACAGTCAAGGCCATAAAGAATAACACGCGTGTTTTCATAGAAAATTCTCCTCCAAATCGCAGTTCAAAATAGCGCCCGTATTCTAATTAGGTGCTAACTTCATTTCATAGTAGCATATCGCTGAATCCGCGTCAAGCACACGCGTAGAGCAATTTTTAACATCCCATCAACTCTTCTCTATTTAGTTTACAAGTTTATCATCGCTCCTTCGGTTATCCTTCATGGTTCAATTGTCCTGGATAAAAATCATAGCCTTTGCCCCGAAGATGTCACGGGGAGTCAAGAGGAACATCATTTATCCCTTATGACGTCTAACCATAGTCAATGCCATGAAGTTGGAGTATGATCATTAGCGACAACGTGGTCATCCGGACACCTCCAGACAAGCTCATCGCTGTCTCCTCCTTTGGCAAGAGCCTCCGCCGGAACAAGCAACGCCTCCGGCGGAGGCTTCTTTATCTTTCCCTTTTACGTCATTTCCATTAGAACGCGAGGACTTATGCTTCCATCACTGGCAGGACAATGGTGAACGTTGTGCCCTGCCCCAGGGTTGACTCGACCCAAATCCGTCCCCGGTGGCTTTCCACGATGGATTTGACAATCGCCAGGCCTAAACCACTGCCCGCCACCTCTGTACCGGCATTGCTGGCACGGTAGAATTTGTCGAAGATGAACGGTAAATCCGCCACCGGGATGCCAATGCCGGTATCACGGAACTGCAAAATGATCTGCTCTTGCTCTAACTCCCCATGAATGGTGATCTGTCCACCAGGGGACGTATATTTGATCGCATTATCCAGCAAATGCTCAAACATTTGCCGAATTTGCACCGGGTTACCCAGGAACAGCGGCAGGTCTTCTGGCAGTTCCATGATCAGCCGATGACCCTTGCGCTCCAGCGCCTTTCTGAAATTCTCGATGGCATGCTCCAGTACCTGCTTGAGGCTAAACGTCTCACGCCGTGTATCGAACCCAGCCTCAATGCGCCCTAAATTGACCAAATCGTCTACCAGGTGGGTAATATTTTGGACACTGGCCTGCACGCGGCGGATGAATTCCTGCTGTAATTCGTTCACCGGACCAGCCCGCTCAATCAACTCCACATAACCCAAAATTGCCGTAAGCGGCGAACGCAAATCGTGAGATACGGTGCTGACAAATTCACTCTTGATGCGGTCAATTTTCTTCAATTGAGTGATATCGTGCAAAGTCACTGCCGCACCCACTTCAGGGATCGGCGTTCGCTGGACATCAAAGACACGCCCATCCTCAACCGTCAGTTCGATGCGGTTGGAAAGACTGCGCGTGGATAACTCCAGCAACTCCACCAATTCCGGAAAGGTGATCACCTGCCGCGCCGGTTTCCCGATGACGTCCAATTCGCTCAGGTTAAGCGCTGCCATTGCCGCCTGGTTGATCAACAAGATATTCCCTTGCTGATCCACTACAATGACTCCATCCTGGATACGCCGCAACACCGTCTCAAGTTTATTGCGTTCCAGGCGCGTCTCATGATAGAGGCGGGCATTTTGAATCGCAATTGCCGCGTAATCTGCCAGCGTGGTCAGCAACTGCACATCGCGTTTTTGGAACTGAAAGCGACTGTGCCGATTATCCACGCCCAGGACGCCGAAAACCTGCCCTTTATACTGCAAGGGTACATAGACCAGCCCATGTACCAAGTAAGCCGTTTTGATCTTTTGAGGCGTGTTTTCATCCAGAAAAACCGGCTGTCCGGTGCGTACCACCGAACCCGCCAGGGTATCCTGGATCGGCAGGCGGAAGGTGCGCACAAAATCTTCCTGAAAGTTCTTCGAGGCACGCATGTAGAGTTCGCCGGTCTCTTCATCCACTAATAGCAGTGCCCCTTCTTCGGCACCCGTCAGTTCAACCGCCGCCTCAACGATGGCCGAGAGCACGTTATCCGGATCGAGAGAAGCGGTAATGCTCTGGCTCAAACGTGCCAAGGTCTCCAATTCATCCACCCGCCGCTGCAACCGATCAGTATAACGGCGCGCTTCCAGCATCATCCACTCGCGCAACCGCTGGTAACGGGTAAGGTTAGTCTCAACCGCACGCAACACCTCTTCGGACTTAAGCGGCAGGTTCAAGTAATCGCTCACCCCCAAGCGCAAGGCTTCTTTGAGTAGTTCAGGCGAGTCTTTCTTGACCAGGAGCAGGATCGGCACCTCGGGGTGATCGCGGCTTAACTTACGCGCAAAATCAAGGTGATTATTCCCCCTGAAGGCATCCGAAAGGATGATTAAGCCAGTCGGATGGGTATTTAGATAGTTAAAGACCTTATCCTCTTCCTGGAAAACGGCCACAGAGTAACCAGCAGCTTGCAATACCCGCTCTAGCAGGTAGTTGACCTGCGCGTCTGAGGTAGCAATTAGAATGTGAGTATCCTTCACCTGGGTCATAGGATCTCAGTGGCCTTTGCGGGAGAGGATGGGATGGCCGTAGATGATCGGGCAAGAGGGAACACAACATGCCAGCGCAACAAGTGCGCAGCAACAAACTCTAACCAAATTTTACCCTGATATTGCTTCAAAATTTGCTGAATTAAGTGCCGATCCGGGCTCAGTCCACGCGGGAAACGCGCCGGAGTCAACGCACCACCTTCAAAGGGTTGATTTTGCAAGGCTCCGCGTTGCTCATCAGTTAATTCCGCTTGCAGTTCTACTTCTAGATGGGCTTCGCCTTGCTGCTCAGAGATGCGTCCCTGGATCTGTCCGCTTTCGCTTAACCCAATGGCTAAGATGAGCACGCCCTCCAAGACATAGCCCAACAAAGCTTCATCTCCATTCACGAGCAGTGGCCGGGAATGCGACGCTAAGATAATTTCTTGCCCCCTCTGCTGCGCAAGCGGTAAGAGGCGATGCACTGCTTCACTGACCAAGGTGTTGAAATCCTGGGCTTGGGCCGGTGCCACAGCCACATCTCGTAAACCATCTGGGATCAAACCGGCCAGCACCCGTAATGCGTCCAGGCTCTCACGCCAGGTTATCAGTGCCTGACGTTGACCCGGGCCCCACCGCGCGGTTGGGTCTTTGCTCAGGCTTTCCAAAGCCTGACGTTGCCTTTCAATCCCCTCGCGCAGCTGCAGGCGTACTTGTTGCAAGGTTTTATCCAGCACTCGTACCCGCAAATTAGCATTTTCCATGATAACCTGCTGAAGACGTACCCGTTCTTCCAGGATGCGGAATAGACGGGCATTGGCGAGCGAGATGGAGGCAAAATCCGCTACGGCTTCGACCAAGCGCTGCTGTGCCGGCTGGTAAGGCACTTCTTTCTTACGCATCAACACCACAACGCCAATCACCTGCTGAGAAGCCTTGATCGGCACCATCAAAGCCGCTTGTCCTAGCGCAGCAATCTGAAAACGCTTAAGGGGTTCCCCACAAAGTGCCAACGATTCACCCGAAAGCATCACCAATCCGCTCACCCCATCTTCCCAAGGACGATTGCGCTGTGCCATTAAAGAGGCCGGGAGATGTTTGCCGGCGGTTAATATGAGAGCCTTTCGCCCTTCATCTTTGAGCAATATCCATCCCAAGTCTGAACGGGTGGCCTTTATCAATTGCTCCAACAATTGCTCAAACAAAACACCTTGATGGGTGAGGGAGGTCAACACCTTGGCAATATTGAAAATGGTTTGGAGTTCATCCACGCGCTGTTGTAATTCCTGGTTGGCATGCTGCAAAGCCTGCGCCAGTTGCTCACGAGCGCGGCGTTCACGCACCTGCTTGAGCACCCGCTCTGCCACTGCCAACACCTCCGGCTCACGCGCTGGCCAGAGCAGATAATCCACCGCACCTAAACGGAAGTTTTGGATCAGGTCAGCCTCGGAGCCCTTGGGGGCAATTAACACGACCGGGATATCCATCCCCTGGGCTTGGAGCGCTACCAATAGATCCTTACTGCTCAAACCTTCCAACGCCAAATCACACAAGATGACATCTGGTAGTGTCTGCACCGCGACAGCAATGGCCGTGGGGACATCCACAGCATGCTCAACGCGGTAACCGGCCGCCTGTAACGATTGACGCCCGACCAGATTAAAAATCAAGGGGTCTGGCTCTACGATTAAAAAATATTCTCGCGGTTGAGCCATGCTTTTAATATAGCATGAATAAAGGCTTGAGGAAGAGCTTCTTACCCCTTCATCGGCTTACGGGTGCTTTACAATTTGGTTAGAGGGATGTATTAGCGTTTTATAAGAAGTGCTCAGTGTAATCTTGACGCCAATGAGTTGACAGACATAAAATGAAAGTATGGAATATAAGGATTACTACAAAATCCTCGGCGTAGATCGCAACGCAACGGAAGAAGAGATCAAAAAAGCCTACCGTCGCCTGGCGATGAAGTATCACCCGGATCGCAATCCGGGCGATAAATCAGCGGAAGAGAAATTCAAAGAAATTAACGAGGCCTACGAGGTCCTCGGCGACCCCGAAAAACGCAAACGCTATGATGCGCTAGGCGAATCCTATTTCCGCTGGCAGCAGAGCGGCGCTCCGGGTGATTTCAATTGGGAAGAATGGTTCGCTCAAGGCCCGGTAGGCACGCGCACCGTCCGTATTGACCTCGACGACCTCTTCGGTGATCTGGGTGGATTCTCCGATTTCTTCAGCGCCATTTTCGGTGGCATGCCCGGCACAACTGCCCGCACCGCGGGCCGCCGCACCCGCCAGACCACCCCGGCTGTGGAACAGCCGGTTCAGATCACCCTGGAAGAAGCCTACCGCGGCACCACCCGCCTAATCCAGGTGGATGGGCGGCGTTTAGAAGGCAAGATCCCACCCGGTGCGCGCACCGGCACGAAAGTCCGTCTGGCCGGGCAAGGGCCGATCGGCCCTAACGGTCAGCGTTCCGATCTTTATCTGGTTATCGAGGTCTTGCCCGATCCACGCTTCGAACGCAAGGACGATGACCTCTACACCGAGGTTACAATAGATCTCTACACTGCTGTTTTAGGCGGTCAGGTGACCGTTCCTACCCTGGGTGGGGATGTCATTTTGACCATTCCCCCCGGCACGCAACCCGGTCAGGTTTTCCGCCTTTCTGGGCGGGGTATGCCAAATTTGCGCAATCCCCAAAAACATGGTGACCTTTACGTCAAGGTTAAGGTTGAACTTCCGCGGCATCTGACCCCTCAGCAGCGCGCGCTTTTCGAGCAACTCCGCCAAAGCAGTTAATGACGGGCATAAAGAAAGGATAGTGGTAATGAAAAAGCGATTTGGCTGGATAGGAATGCTTGGGGTTTTAATCCTGGTAACTCTGGCCTGTCGCCTGACCCCCACTCTACCTGAACTAAGCCGAGAACCCACGGCCACCTCCGCTGGGGTTCAACAGGCAACCCTACCGCCCGCAGGGCCGGTAGCTACGCCTACCCTCATGACCGAAGCTTCCCTTTCATTCGCTGAGCGGGATGCACTTCTGGCCAATCTTTATGAGCGGGTGGCACCGGGGGTCGTCTTCATCGCGACTACTACCGACGGCGAAATTGAAAGTCTGGGCTCAGGTTTTGTCTATGACCGTGAGGGACACATTGTGACCAACTACCATGTGGTCGAGGGCGCCAGCGGGCTGGAAGTGTTCTTCTCTTCAGGGCTTAAAGTGCGGGCTAAAGTGATCGGCCAGGACTTGGATTCGGACTTGGCGGTGATTAAAGTGGATGTGCCCGCCGACGCCTTAGTACCTCTACCCTTAGGAGATTCGGATCAAGTTCGGGTGGGGCAAACCGCTATTGCCATCGGCAATCCTTTCGGGTTGACCGGCACCATGACGGTGGGGATTGTTTCGGCCAAAGGGCGCACACTAGAATCCCTGCGCCAGGCAGAAGGTGGCACCTTTTTCAGCGCCGGCGATGTGATTCAAACCGACGCGTCCATCAACCCTGGTAATTCCGGCGGACCGCTGCTCAACCTGGCCGGTGAAGTCATCGGTGTTAACCGTGCCATTCGCACCACCGGCACTACCATCACTGGTGAACCCGTTAATAGCGGGATTGGCTTCGCTGTTTCCAGCAACATCGTCCGCCGCGTTGTCCCGGTGTTGATCACTCAAGGACGTTATGACTATCCCTATCTTGGCATCAGCAGCCGCGAGATGCTGACCCTGGAACAAATCGAAGCCCTTGGCTTGCCGCGTCAAACCGGGGCTTACATCGTATCAGTCACGCCGGGCAGCCCGGCAGATCGCGCCGGCCTGCGCGGCGGCAGGCAGCCCACCCGTTTTGCCGGCCTGCCCGCGGGGGGCGATTTGATTATTGCCATTGACGGCCAGCCGGTGCAGACGTTCAGTGACATGCTCAGTTACCTGATGAAACATAAAAGCCCTGGCGATACCGTCGTTCTGACCATTATCCGCGATGATCAAGAAAAGGAGGTGAACGTTACCTTGGGTAAGCGCCCCTGAGCAGGGCTTCGGCTGGCTCTGTCGGTTCTGCCAATCCCATTTGACAGGAGGATGCCATGTTAACTGATCAGGATGTGCGGGAGTTGCTTAAGTTCACTTCGCCTCACCCCGTATTGAGCGTCTACCTCAATACTGACCCAACCCTGGGGAACAAAGACTCCTATCGGCTGCGCCTGCGTAACATGCTAAAAAAAGTGAACCTCCCGCAGGATGAAGAGGCCGTTGAACGTTATATTATGCAGGAATACGACTGGAGTGGTCGCGGAGTGGTGGTCTTCTCATGTGCACCGGAAGGATTCTTCCGCGCTTACGCTCTGGCTGTCCCGGTGCGCGACTTGGTCCATGTCGGTGACCGCCCCAGTGTGCGAGTGTTAGCTGACTTGCTGGATTCTTACGGTGGTTACGGCGTCGTCCTGGTGGATAAACAGGGTGCGCGTCTCTTCCACTTTCATCTCGGCGAATTACGCGAGCAAGAAGGTATTGTCGGCGAGGCGGTCAAACGCACCAAGCACGGTGGTGCTTCCAGCCTACCCGGTGCGCGCGGTGGTACGGCCGGACGCACTAAACACGTAGATGAGGTTATCGAACGTAACATGAAGGAAGCGGTGGATTTTGCCATCTCATTTTTCGAGCAAAATCATATTCGCCGCATATTGATCGGGGGCACTGAGGACAATGTCGCGCTCTTCCGTTCCCTTTTACCTAAAGCCTGGCAAAGCCTGATTGTTGGCACCTTTCCCATGAACATGACCGCCAGCCATGCTGAGGTCCTGGCCAAGGCCATGCAGGTGGGCCATGAAGCCGAAACCAAACGTGAATCACAATTGATCAAAGATTTGATTACTGCAGCGGCTAAGAATAGCGGCGCTGTCATCGGTCTAGAAAACACCCTCCAAGCCGTTAACGAGGATCGGGTGATGACTCTGGTGATTCTGGAGGGATTTGAGCAGTCCGCTTATCGTTGCACGCAATGCGGCTATCTTACCTCGCGCCAGCAAGTGGCGTGCCCGGCCTGTGGTGGCGAGATGCAAGAAATCCCCGATGCCGTGGATTTTGCCATCAGCCGCGTCATGCGCAGCGGTGGCGACGTGGAAGTTGTTCACCGCAATCCTGATCTGGAAAAAGCCGGCATGATCGGCGGCTTTTTACGGTACTAAATGGCTTAGTACCCATTAAATCAAACAGACGCTCCGCTTTAAGCGGAGCGTCTCATTTTACACCCAACTCAGGTTCTGGTTAGCGCATCCGTATCCGCGCCAGATTCTCACTCAATAAGCGCAGTTCTTCCAGGGCTTTGTTGGGGTTGCTACTCAAACTACTGCGGATGGTCTTGAAGCGTTCTTGTAGTGCCTGCATCGTTTGAGGATCATTGAGTAAAGGCTCCAGATCCTTCAGCCGAGCTTCGGCGGCGCTTAACTCTTGCTGGGCGGTCAAGTTATCCTTGGTGATCAACGCCAAGCGGGCATAACTCACATTGCTGATCAAGCGGCTTAAGACCATATCCATTTGCCCCGCCGCCAGGGCTTCTTCCACTCGTTGATAATCCGCGCGCAGTGCGGTCAATTCGGCGCTGGTTTTCTCGTAATCCTGGCGTAGGGTCGTTAATTCTTGGCGCATCACGGTGGCTTCACGTTGCAATGGGAAATAGAGCGCAAAGAAAGCCACTCCAAAGCCAGCAACAAAGGCTGCCAGTACGATCAGTAACCAGGTGAGTGCTTTCTGCCACCATTTACGTGTAGGTTTGGGTGGGGCTACCTCAGAGATCTCCGGTTCTGGACTGGGGGTCTCTGGCACAACCTCAGGCGCACCACCATCTTCCATGGGTTCAGATACCGTGCTCATCGTGACCTCCTATGAATTTTAGAACTAAAGCCCTTGACTTAAGGTGAACGCGGCGAAGGGGACGGGGAGGGTGAGGGGCTCTGGCGGAACGTTGGGGTGGGTTGAGAGGTCAAGGTAAGGGTCGGCGTGGCCGGGGTGATCGTCCCAACAGGCTGCGTTGCCTCCGATGACAAGGGTAGTGTGCGCAACGGCGTCGGAGTCGAAGCAGTAGCCGGAAAACCGGCCAAAAGTGACCACCAGAGGATATCTAGATCCTCAGCGGCTAGCACTGGCAAGGTGAGCAGGTTCGCTATGGCCAGATCCAACCGTTCCATCCAGGTACGCACAATCGCTTGTTGTTCATCGGGCACCCGCTCCCACAATTGGAGTAACCAATCCCGCGCCTGGTTGAGTTCATCCTGTGCCAGGCCATAGTTCCCCGCCATCAGATGCTGACGAGCGCGCAGCACATGTAACGCAACCCGTAATGACACGATGTCATTCGCAACCCCCTCTTTCCCAACCTGAGCTTCCAAGGTTTCAAGCCGTCCCTCCCAGGCCGCCAGAGGCGTACCCAAGGCCGCCACCTGAGTTTTCAACCATCCCGTATCTTCATCCAGTTCGCCGATTAACTCCCCTTGATTGGTGATCTGACGTTCCAAGATACTCAATCGCGCCGCCTGAGTGGCTAGTTGTAACGTGGCCGTGAGGTTCATGTTATACGAGAAAGCGTGCTGTGTTTGCAAGCGGGCTTCTTGAGTCGTTAACTGCTCGTTGAGCAGCGCAAACCGTCCCGCCTGTTCGGTTTCCAAGGCACTCAAGCGCGCCGTATTTTCCTCTGCCGGCAGGATCGCCCGCTGATAAATAAAGACCGAGCCGAAGTATGCCGCCGCTCCCACCAAAAGCCCTAGAACGATAACGACCAACAAGCGCAGAACGGCTCTTACAAAGGCGCGTGCCGCCTGCCCGGTCCCGCTGGTGGATGATGAGCCACTCATGGCACTTTCTCCGTTCCGGTTGGGGTTTCCAATAGTAACTGTCGCAGCCCGGATAAGAAACGCTCAAAACGGGCACTGGCGGCTTCTACCGTGCTGAGACGCTGGTCAAATCCCTTAACCAGAGTTTGAACGGCCTGGATATCCTTACGGGCTTGCTCTAATGCGGTGGACAATTCTGAAGTCTGGCTTTCCAGGCCAGCCACCCGGGCGTTCAAGCCTTCCAATGCCTGCACCCGTGCCGCCATGGTGTCTAAATTGCGCTCCAGCCGATCCACACGTTCGGACAGAAGCGTAACCTCAGCACGAAACTGGCGAGACTGTGCCAGCGAAGTGTAACGAAGTGTCCCGTTGATTAGCCCCAAGAAAAGCAAAACCAGCCCAACCGCCAGGAACAACGTTACCAGGTTGCTTACCACAACCCAGGTGATCACCTCACGCCGTGTCAGCAACTTTTCTGCAGACAACAGCGTGGGCATAGAGGTTACGGCCTCAGGCGCCACGCTCGTTTCTGGGGCTTCTGGTGAGGTCAAGCTACCCACTTCCGTTTCATCAGCCGGGGAAACCGCCTCTTGAGCCTTGGGGACGGGTGAAACCTGGGACGACGAGGGCAATATCTCGGGCTCCGGCGAAGGCTCACCAGAGGCCTCTTCACCACCGCCAGCAACTCCTGGGGATGCGGTTGCGGGTGTCAACACCTCAACCGGATTTTCTACGCCCGGCTCTTCCGGCTCATCCGTCGTGGCGCTTACCTCCTGGACATCTGAGAAGACAGGCTCTGCCGTCGAAACGGTCAGGTAAGGCCGCAAGCGCTCTAACAACACCGGGCCGATGCCGCTTACCCGCACCAGATCATCTGGTGTGTTAAAAGGTCGTGCCTCAATGATGCGCTGGGCTAATGCCGGCCCAATGCCGGGCAGGCGTTTCAAGGCATCGAAGGGGGCATGATTAAGATCCACCAGCTCGTAAGATTTTGGCTCATCGCTCATTATGCCTTCCTTTCAAGCAATCTAACGCTCTTTACCCCTGATGATTCCCCTGCTGGGGTGCCCGGCTAGGCACACTCGGGCGTGCAGGATAGGGCATCGGGATATATTCCACTGAGGGTCGACGCTGGAGTGTCTGTGGGTAAAGATTCATCAGTTGATAAATCTCGGGTGGCATCTCGGTGCTAACGTTAAGCCCCAATTCCCGCGCCTCCTCAACGGTGATCGGATAATCATGCGTCCAACGCCCGGTAGCCAGTTCCTC